>JAKSCQ010000009.1 GCA_022360555.1 Pseudomonadales bacterium | reverse complement strand
CTGCCGGAACAGTTCAAGGGCGTGAACAACCCCTTCCCGTGGATGAGCGAAATCATGGACCTGCGCAAAGAGAAGAACTTCTTCGAAACGCGGGTGACCGAGTACCAGGTCGGCGGTGCGCTGAGCTGGGATTGAACGCTCACAATCACAACAGCACAAAGAACAAAGGGCGCTTCGGCGCCCTTTTCAATTATGGATAGACAGCTCTTTTCTTCCATAATCTAAAATTGGATCTACATCTGAGGACATATTACACAAACTCCTGTTAGGATAACCATCATTCCAGTTCATCCCGTTATTCTCCAGTATTTTCTTAGCCTCCTCCACACCGCCTTCTTCTACAGAAAAATCGTTCCCAACAATAAAAACCCTAAAGTTTACTTTATAAAGCTTCACCCCTATTTTTACATCATTATTTTTTCTAGACACATAAGTTCTTTCCCATAAAACAATAGCCCTTTCCCCATTCTCTCCCCAATCACCCCAAAAAAGTTTATAAAACCGCCTAAACCCACGCCCAGCTTCAGGAAGGCTACCGTCAACGAAATCAGAGGAGTTACTTCTAGAAACTTTATAACCGCTCTCTACACCATCGGAATACAAGAGGAAACTTTCAGCATGCATTGGGAGCGACAGGTGACCAGATGAAGACATATAAAGATCGACCCTTGTACTTGCCCTAACCTCATCATTAGGAAGATAAAGCTCACCTTTACCACCGGAAAACATCCAGTCACCAAGTCCATCCCCATCAATATCCGCCTTTGCAACAGGGTATCCCTGAAGACATCCGTACACAGCAACACTACCAGTGCTATACCTCCCTCCAAGAGAAAGCAATAGACTTTCAAAGCCCTTCTTTCTTTTATCCACCCTTCTAATCTCTCTATTTCCCAAATCTATAAAAAAAAGCTCCCCTAAACCAACAGTCTCTCTATTCCCCCCCCTCAAAGAAGAAATATAAACTGCAAAAACATCATTCTCTATCCTTACATAGCCATAAATTTTGACGACATCCAAGTCTTTCTTAAGATTCTCAGCCATCACCGCCCTAAGATTCTCTAAAAGGTCAGCATCATTTCTTTTTAGCTTCCCGATCCTGTCGTGATAACCAAAGCCATAACTAACTTCACCAAACCCTGTACCAGAAATTGACAGACCAGAACATCGAACAGACTCAGACAATAAAAACAACAACAAAACCAACAATCTCATACTTCACCCTCACCGCCCTGTTAAGCAATCAACTTCTAGAGTCGGATCAGAAAGAACATCGTCTTTCATTTCTTCCCATGAGAAATTCAACCAATCAGCTTGAATAACAAGGGACGAATAACAAGGGACACGCATAAATTTAAACAGCAAAAACAACTAACTACCATCCCACCAGGCTTTGCCCCGCAATCCATTTACGCCCGGTCATTTGTGCGTACTCTTTCAGCTTATCCAGGGTGCCCAGAGCGATGGGCTGCCGTTGCCGCCGGGGTCTCATGTGCGCAAGCCATGTCTTTTCATCTATTCCCAAACGATCCAGCACACCCGCCGCATGTGCGGAGATTCCACCTCGCTTGTCATCACGGACAGCGCGTCCTGTGCTATCCACCAGCTCCAGATAATCCATTAGCCTGAAGCGACACACCGTATCCTCATCCTCCGCCTCGGTATTATTGGCATGAACCATGGACAGAAGAGCCGGCCTCCGCTGGTTGTCATAATCACCATGGGTAATGGCTTCTGATCGTTGCTGAATAGATGTGTAATCAGATTCTTCAGGCGTACCTGCCATATCTGCCCTTACAGGATTGAGATCCACATAGGCCATACACTGCAGCACGGCTTTCTCATCCAGCAACGCCTGACACTTATAGCGGCTTTCCCAGAAGCGTCCTTTACAGCAGTCCTCTTCATTGGCGCGCCTGGCCAGGTGCTCATTGAGACATTTCATGAACCAGCCCAGGTCGTACAGCCGCTCACGCCACCGCCCAACGATTTCCTCAGCCTTGAGTGATTCTGCGTCTTTTGTCTCCCCTTTCAGCCAGCGCTTGACGATCAGGGGACCACTGAATAGCTGCATCCACCGCTCGGCAACCTCTTGATCCGGCCAGGAGAGCGCTTTCTGCTGATTGATACGCAGCACAAGGTGATAGTGATTGGACATCACCGCATAGGCGCACAGATCGATGGCAAACACCTCTGCCAATACAGCCAGCCGTTCCACCACCCACTGTCTGCGGTGTTCATAGTCTTGACCGGAATAATGGTCTCTGCCACACAGAAAAGCTCGCCGCACGCAGCGACAAACGCAGTGATAGTAAGGCGTCGAATCCAGGGATACCTGGGTATAGCGGGCTCGGGTCATGGGTAGCCTCCTTGCTTTTCTATGACCCAACAATACTGACCAAAAGAACAGCCAAATATCAGCGATCGGCTACGCACCTTGTAAAACATTCCCCAATTGGTGCAATTGGTGCGTGTCCTCGATTATTGCTTGTCCTCGATTATTGCTTTAAGAAAGACGCTGATCCATGGAGCGCGCACAGTACTGAATTGGTGTCAGCGTAAAGATGACCCGCTGAGCCGTTGGCTACAGGAGAAAGTGAAAACGCGGCACCCATGCAAGGTTGTGGTTGCTCTGGCCAACAAGCTAGCTCGAATAATTTGGGCGGTGTTGAACGCCAGGCAACCCTACGATGCAGCGATGGCTTGTCACTGAGACAAAACGTCAGCTGCAAATAGGCAAGAAAAACGGAAAAGCACTGATGAGTTAAACGGTTTGTCCTGCCCGGAACCTGATTGAGGACTGCGGCCCTAGAGGCCATTTGCGTGCCGAGGCGGGCAGGACTTCATGAATCTCATCAAGGTACTCGATACCGGATATATGTCGATGGCCGTTATTCTCTAGTGCTGCCGTAAGCTTGCTGGAAATAAACAGGCATACAGTCTTGCTGTTGGCCGGGTGATCATATATATCCTCGATTATTGCTCACTCGACTTCAACCGGGATGAAGTCCACTCCCGAGAGGCCATCCCCCTCTATTAATTCACGAAATTTTTCAGTGCAAAAAATCTCAACATGAGCCGTTTGCTTTATCTTAAAAACAAAATTCGCGGAAATCGAATCAAGCAAAAGCACATGCTTATCAATAGAAAATATTTTTCCACTAGGAAGAGCATCAAACAAAGAACTCTTCAAACTCAGACAATCGCAAACAACGAGGGGATTCATCAAATAAAACCTATCTCCACCCCAAGTTTCAATTGGAAGAAATTCAATTTCCTCCCCTATATACTTTTCAATCGCATTTTCAACTCTTTCATTGCAAGCTGGAGCACCCAGCTCGCAATGAAGAAAATCATTCAACTCTCCTTCTACCAACTCGCAGCGAGCGCCCTTCCAGCCAGACTCTAACTTATGTCCATCAAAGTCCTGCGGAGAATATCCAGAAAGAAGCAGGTAAGCAGCTTCTTCATCGCAAAAATCAATTCTATAAAACATTCACATCCTTACTGATATTTTTCCGGAGCGTAAGTCATCTGCAATCTTACTTAGTATGTATTCAGCCTCACCTCTGCTGCCAGCAGCCAACACCCGCCTTGTCACATAGTCAATATATTTATGACTATCACACAACGGGGGTCAGGTCTCCCATTTCCCACAAAGAACGCTGGCAACCGCTTATAACATCAGAAGGACTTCGCCTACAGCCGAGCCCACCCTCCTGCGGCACCATCCTTAACACCAAAAAGAATGGAGATTGCCATGGCCCGCCCACTGCGCATCGAATTTTCTGGTGCCCTATATCACGTCACAGCAAGGGGCAACGCCAGACAAAACATCTATGAAGATGATCAGGACCGATTAGCATTCTTGGACGCCCTTCTCTCATGCACTCAAACCTACCACTGGCAATGCCATGCTTACTGCTTGATGAGCAACCACTATCACCTTCTCATAGAAACGGGGGATGCCACATTGTCAAAAGGGATGCGCCATCTCAACGGGACCTATTCGCAGCTCTACAACAAGCGCCATAAACGAGTTGGCCACCTGCTTCAGGGAAGATACAAAGCAATTCTGGTTGAAAAAGAAAGTTATTTGCTAGAGCTGGCTCGCTATATTGTTCTCAACCCTGTGCGCGCCAGAATGCTTCATCATGCCGACGAGTGGCCTTGGAGCAGCTTCCGTGCGACCGCAGGTCTAACCCCGGAACCGCCCTTCCTTACCACGGAATGGATACTGCAAGCCTTCGGAAACACGCTCTCTCAATCCCGCACCGCCTTCGCTCAATTCATTGCCGAAGGAAACGATCAACCCTCCCCCTGGGAAAACCTGAAGAACCAGATATACCTGGGCTCGGATCAATTTGTTGAACAAACACAGCAATATTTACAACACGGCAGGAAACTGAAAGAAATTCCGGCTCCACAGCGTTTACGACCGATCAAGCCCTTATCCCACTACCAGGAAGCCTATAACGACAGAAAGGAAGCCATGGCAAAAGCATGGCTTGAGGGACACTACACGCTCACACAAATCGGCGAGCATTTTGGCTGCGGCCGATCAACCGTCAACCGCGCCGTAAATGCCTTTCGTGGGAAATGGGAGACCTGACCCCATTGGTCGGGTGCATGTTAGTGCCAGCATGCGGAAATTGGTGCACCTGATATATGGCGTCATTAAATCCGGGGTGCCATTTAATGCAGAAATTGCAATGAATGGGCTTGACCTTCAAGAGGGTATCTGACCCCATTGGTCCCGGCAAACAGTCTTGTTGTTGGCCGGGTGGTCATATATGTCCCCGATTATCTGCCCCTCGATAACTTCGATTTTCTCAATTATTCGCTTACGCAATAAGATTTCAAGAATTGTGCTGAAAAGTTAGCATTCTCAAAAGCATAACCCAAGATTTCTTCAAGAGTCTTAGTCTCAGTAAAGTAAAGTGCAAAATCATTTAATCCACACTCACCAACCACCAAAATGACCTTATCTCCTCTATTTTTCTGATCTTTTGACAATTTCTTAGCTTTTGTCAAAGCTCCCGAAGACATCACATATTTCAAACCAGAAATGTAGCCAGGGTTATAACATTGTTTGACAAATTCCTTAATAGCAGGTTCATGAGCATCACACTCAATCATAATCGAGCCACGCCAAGGCCCTCCCCCCTCATACCGAGAAAGACGCTTGATATTCTCCTCTGTAACTGCCTCACCAAAAAGAGAATAATAATTTGACCTATTGAGAACGCCATTCTCGCCATTCAAAAAAAGAATATCTGCTTTATTGATTTTATAAACAAACAACTCCCCAACTGATAATGCAACTTTAAGCAAAACAGAATTCAATTCACCAGATGAATAATCTATTTCGCTTACAGGATCATAACCTCCCCCCTTAAGATTGAATCGTTTTCCGGCTAAAGCGGCATTCAAAATTTCATCTTTATATTCTTTTTTTACTATCGCTTTCATTAAAAATCCCATTTCCCTTCATTAATCTGTCTTCTTATTCTAGGAGCAACAGGTTTATAAAAGTTTCCGTTCTTCTTACACGCTTTATCAAAGATTTCCGCAGCTTGTATAAGTATTAAATGTGCCTCAGATCGTTTCCTAGGGTTACTTCTAAACAGTGCCTCGTAGCTTGATCTACTACTTCCTTTTCCGAAGCCACCCATTAGCCCATTGAATCTAAGCATATAGTGCAACAGATGATGAAACTGTTTATGGAAGTTTTTGGGCAAATCCTCCATATTTTCAGACCCAGGGCGCTTTCTACCACCCAGGAACATTGGCCAAACGTGGTGAGCCTCTGTCACACCTGCCGCAGCGCCTTTACACAACCCAGCCCTAACGCGCTTAAACCCTGAATGTGCCCGCTTAGCAGATGATGCCCTGCTATAGTTACTTTGCACTGTAGTGAATGAAAAACTTACAAGAATGTTACCACTTGGATCAATATGATTTACTGGGTCCGCTGCAGTATATACATACTTATTCAGTGTCAACGGTCTCCATTCATCGCCTACCCAACTATCCATCTGCGTAAACCGCCCGACCCCCTGGTTGTAATAGCGAGCCCGCAGATAGTACTGCCCCATATTCGGATCGTACTGCTCACCGGTATAGAGATAACTGTTGTCAGTCTCCCCCACCCGATTCAGTAGTTCGCCAAAGGCTTCGTAATCATAGCGGTCGGTTACGCTGCCACTACTGTCGGTAAGCGCCCGGGTACTCCCCAGCCCGTCATACAGATAGAAATGGCTGTCATTGGCCGCCTGCTGGCTGAGCAGATCATCCCCGTAGGTGTACTGCTTTCTCGTCGCCCCATTACTGCTTTCCGCCAACACCTGCGCATACTGACGGTTATGGTCCACCACATAGTTCGTGGTAACGCCATTCTCCGTCTTGCTGCTACGGATGCCGTGGATGTCATAGCCATAGCGGGCCAGCACGGATGCATCCTCACGGCTGACGAGCTTGTTACGGGCATCATAGTTGTAAGTGGTGATCTGCCCGTCTTCGGTCTCCGTGAGGGTGTTGCCGTTGGCATCATAGGTATAGGTGATACCGCCCGCCTGGGTGAGCCGGTCGTTGTCGTCATAGGTATAGGCGGTCTGCACCCCATCGATGGTGCTGTAGGTGCGGTTGCCCACCTTGTCGTAGTCGAAGGTGGCTGTGTAATCCGGGTTTACCGGATCGGTCACCGTTTCGCCGGTGAGACGGTACAGGTCATCATGGCTGTACTCGGTTACCCGTCCGTTGTGCTCTTCGATACCCGTGCGACGGCCGGTGGGACTCAGGCTATAGGTATAGCTGGCCAGGATGTTGCCGGCCTGATCCTTGATCACCTGCTTGGTGAGGCGGTTGACGCCGTCATAGGTGTAGGTGGTCTCTACCCCATTGGGTCGGGTCAGGCTGGCCCGGTTACCGGCAGCATCGTAGCCATAGGTAGTCATGCCGGTCTCGTCGGTGACCGTGCTCAGGCGGTTCAACGTATCGAAGGTGTAATCGACGGTGCGGCTGTCGCCATTGGCCTGGGTGGTGGTCAGGCGGGTGCGGTTACCCGCAGCGTCGTAGCCATAGTCCAGGGTGGCACCGTTCGGCTTGGTTTCCCGGATCAGGCGACCGCGTTGGTCATAGTCGTACTGCGTCACACGGACGTCGCCATTGATGACCTGCTGCGCTTCAATCTTCTGACCCGCGCTGTCATAGACCCAGCTTTCCACGGTGCCATCCGCATAGGTCTGGCGCGTCAGCCGGTTTTGCGAGTCGAAATCACGGGTGGTGACCTGGCCCTTGAAGTCCGTATGGCTGACCGGATTGCCATTGGCATCGTAGGCAAACGTTTCCACCTGCCCCATCGGCAGCGTGCGGGTCAGAACGCGCCCCATGCTGTCGTAGGTCCAGCGGGTGGTACGGCCTTCCGCGTCCGTCTGGGTGAGCTTGTTCCCCTGGCTGTCATAGGTATACGACGTGGTAAGGGTTTCACCCTCCAGGAACTGGCGCACTTCGGTGAGGCGGCCCAGGCCATCGTAGCCGTATTCGGTGCGGGTACCGGCCTGGTCCACCTGGGCGGTACGCCGGCCCATGACGTCGACTTCGTCGATGAGGGTATGGCCATCATCGAAGCGGGTCAGAACTTTCTGGCCCAGATCGTTGTACTCATACTCGGTGACGTTGCCGTTGGCATCGATTTCTCGAATACGGTTGCCATCGGCGTCGTACTCGAAAGTGTGACGGTTGCCGAGAGCGTCGATGACGGCGGTGCGGCGACCGGCGGCATCATATTCATACTCGGTACGTTCACCACGCTCATTGATTTCGGCAATGGTACGGCCCGCAGCATCGTACTCCGTCTGTGTACTGCTGCCATCCGGGTAGGTGGTGCCCACCTGCCGGTTGAGCGCGTCGTAG
>JAKSCQ010000010.1 GCA_022360555.1 Pseudomonadales bacterium | reverse complement strand
GGTGGATGGCGTCAGTAAACTGACCCAGATCGACTTCCGCACCAAGGCCGAGGCCCAGGCGGCCAACTTTCGTAAGATGCTGTTGGCGATGACCGAGGATATCCGCATTATCCTGATCAAGCTGGCGGATCGCCTGCACAACATGCGCACCCTGCATGTGATGCGCGCAGAAAAGCGCCGCCGTATCGCCACCGAAACCCTGGAACTGTACGCCCCCATCGCCTTCCGGCTGGGCATGTACAACATGCGGGTGGAATACGAAGACCTGGCCTTCCACGCCATCTACCCCATGCGCGCCCGCCTGATCGGCCAGGCGGTGAAAAAGGCCCGGGGCAACCGCAAGGAAATCCTTACCACCATCAAGACCAGCCTGGAGCATTGCCTGGAAGAAGAAGGCATCGAGGCGCGGGTGCTGGGCCGCGAGAAGCACCTTTACAGCATCTACAACAAGATGAAGGAGCAGCACAAACCCTTCTCCGACATCATGGATGTGTTCGGCTTCCGCATCATCGTCGACCGGGTGGATACCTGCTACCGGGTGCTGGGCGCCACGCATAACTACTTCACCCCGATCCCCGGTCGCTTCAAGGATTACATCGCCATTCCCAAGGCCAACGGCTACCAGAGCCTGCATACCACCCTCAAGGCGCGCTCCGGCATTCCCCTGGAAATGCAGATCCGCACCGAGGAAATGGAGGCCATGGCCAACAACGGCATCGCCGCCCACTGGCTGTACAAGTCCGATGACGAACCGGGCTCGCCCACCCACAGCCGCACCCAGAGCTGGATGCAGCGCCTGCTGGAGCTGCAGCAGAAGACCGGGAACTCCATGGAGTTCATCGAGAACGTGAAGGTGGACCTGTTCCCGGACGAGGCCTATGTGTTCACCCCCAAGGGCGACATCAAGGAACTGCCCGGCGGCGCCACCGCGGTGGATTTTGCCTATGCGGTGCACACCAAGGTGGGCAACAAGTGCGTGGCCGCCCGTATCGACGGCAAGCTGGCGGCGCTGTCCACGCCGCTGGAATCCGGCCAGACGGTGAAGATCATCACCGCTCCCAACGCCACCCCCAACCCGGCCTGGCTCAACTTCGTGGTCACCGGCAAGGCGCGCACCAACATCCGCCACTTCCTCAAGCACCAGCGCCGCGACGACGCCGTGGAACTGGGCGAGCGGCTGCTGGAGAAAGCCCTGCATGCCTATGACATGGGCCTGGATGAACTGCCCATCGAACGGGTGGTGAGCGAGCTGGCCGGCAACGGCTATGTGGAACTGGACGACCTGCTGGAAGATATCGGCGTGGGCAACCGCCTGGCCCCACTGGTGGCCCGCAAGCTGGCCGGCGCCCGCGATGACGACGAGCGCCAGCACGAAGACGACCGCCGCCCGCTGGCCATCCGTGGCAGCGAGGGCCTGATGGTCAGCTACGCCAAGTGCTGCTTCCCGCTGCCCGGCGATACCATCATCGGCCACCTCAGTGCCGGGCGTGGCATCGTGGTGCACCGCGATACCTGCAAGAACCTGCTGGCGGAAATGCGCAACGCCCCGGAAAAATGCATCGCGCTGAGCTGGGACAAACAGGTGGAACAGGAATTCACCGCCGCCATGCGCATCGAGATGATCAACAAACGCGGCGTACTGGCCACCCTGGCCAACTGCGTGTCGGAACTGGGCTCCAACATCGACACCATCGACATGGCCGAGAAAGACCCCACCCTGACCTCCCTGAACGTGACTCTCACCGTGAAGGACCGCATCCACCTGGCGCGCATCATCAAGAAGCTGCGCACTATGGACAGCATCGTGCGCCTGCACCGGCTGTAAAGCGCCCCCACCCGATCCTGCATTTTCCCTGTGGGAGCTTGCCTGCAAGCGACAGTGGCAAATCGCTTGCGGGCAAGCTCACACAGGAAATCCCATCGGTATTGCGTGCGGGGCTGGTGCGTGCAAGCATAGCCCCTTTCCTTATTTCCGCCTGCCGGCCTGCCGCTTTCCGCCGGGGGCTCAACCAACGCAGATTCGAATCATGTCCAATCATTCCGTTATCAGCACCGACAAGGCCCCGCAGGCCATTGGCACCTATTCCCAGGCGATCAAGGCCGGGGCCACCGTTTACCTGTCCGGCCAGATCCCGCTGGTTCCCGAGACCATGGAGCTGGTGGACGGCGGCATGGAAGCGCAGATCGAGCAGGTTTTCAGCAACCTGACCGCGGTCTGTGAAGCCGCCGGCGGCAGCCTGCAGGACATCGTCAAACTGAACATCTTCCTCACCGACCTGAGCCACTTTGCCCTGGTCAACGAGGTCATGGCGCGCCACTTCAAGCAGCCCTACCCGGCCCGTGCCGCCATCGGCGTAGCCGCCCTGCCCAAGGGCGCCGGCGTGGAAATGGACGGCATCATGGATATTGCCTGACCGCCGCACGCCCCATGCAACAGTGAACGCCCGCTTCTTGCGGGCGTTTTCGTCTGTAACCCATCCCTTGGGAGGGGAGACAAGGCCGGCAGAAAGGCGCAAGATCAGGGAACAGCGTCCACAACGGGAGGAGCGATATGGATACCGCCACCCATGACCTGAACACCCTGTTTGCCCAGCTTGGCCTGGACAACAGCGATGAAGCCATCGAGGACTTCATTCACCAGCATGCCGGCAAGCTGAGCGATGCCATGCACCTGCACCAGGCCCCCTTCTGGAACGAAGCCCAGTCGGCCTTCCTGGCCGAGGCCATCCGCGAGGACGCGGACTGGGCCGAGGCGGTGGACAGCCTGAGTGCGCTGTTAAGGCACTAGGGGGCAGAAACCTTTGTCACCGCCACGCTCGCTGTTGGAGCTTTGCTCGCAAAGCGAAAGACACCGAACGCACCGCCTGCTGCATGGCATTTGGTGAAATATTCAGACTAACGCAGATCCGCCAGCGCCTGCTCCACGGCCTCCGGCCAGTCCTGTGGCGCCACCTCCAGGGTGGCGGCCATAGGTGGCACTGGAAATCACCACATCCGGTGTCAGCGCTGCCAGCGATTCCAGGCTGGCGGCAAGCGTCCTCTTGTCGCTCATGCCCGGCAGGTAACCACTGCGCCAGCGACCCTCGTTATCCATCAGGATGGTATCGCCGGTAAACAGGTAGCGTTTGCCGTGGGGGGACGTATAGAAGAAGCAGACGCTGCCACGGGTGTGCCCCGGCGTGGGCAAAATGCGAATGCCCAGCCGCTCTTCTGCCTGATCGGTAAAGGGCGCCGTCACCGGCGCGTGCTGTTGCGCCTGGGCCTGCTCTGCCCGGTGAATCGCCAGCTCACAGCCAAAGCGCTGCTGCAGCGTCTGCAGGTTGCCGCCCACCTCATCCTGGTGGCTCAGCCACTGGTAATCCACGCCGCCCAGGCTGGCCATGTGGTCCAGCTCGTCTGCGTGGCTGGTGTTGTAGAGCAGTACATTGCCCTGCTCGCGGGTAAGCAGGTAGGCATGAGTGATCAGTCCCGGTGCCGGGTGCTCGGCGCGGCTCTGCCACAGGTCGGGGTACAGTGAACGCATGTCGGTCTCCCATGTCGATACGATCGGAGACCATCCTGAGACCTCAATCTTGGTTCAGGTCAAGTCAGTTGCAGCACCCGTGCAATACGGTCGAAAAACAGGCAGTACACCAACAGCGGCAGGGGCAAGCCAAGCAGGGTGCCGATCATGTAATGGCGCAGCCGCACACCACTGAGCGCCAGGGTGTAGTTGAGCGCCGGCATGGTCTGGAACAGCAGCCGCAGCAGCGCCACGCTGCGGACTGGATGGCGATCCAGCTGCGCCAGGATGCGGCGCGCCAATGGACTCTGGATTTCCCGCAGGGCACTGCCACCCAGCCCGCGTACCAGTACATAGGTCGCCAGGCAGGACACGCAGGCCGCCACATAGGTGGCCAGCCCACCCATGACCGTACCCAGCGCCAGAATCGCCGCCGCCAGAAACAGCCAGCCGGGTAGCTGTATCAGGTTGCCGATCACGAACACCAGCACAAAGACCACAAACCCCGTCACCGGATTCGCCTCCAGCTGGCTGCGCAAAAAGCTCAGTGACAACTGCTCGCGCAGGCCGGTGAGCTCCACGGCAATCAGTACCAACGCCAGAATCATGGCGAGCATGATCAGACGGCGGTAGCGGGTAAAGGACAGGGACAAGGGCAAAGCAGGTTTCCTGGACAGGGTGAAGGCCCAGTCTAACGCATTACCAGGGGGAAGAAATGTGAAGGGAGGGGCTTGGCGGGTAATGCCCCGTGGGAGCCACGCTGCCTGACGATGGCGTTTCGAGTCACGAGTTGCGAAAATCCGGCTTGAAACGGAGGTGGATTACGCCTTTCGGCTAATCCACCCTACGATGTTAGCCCTCCCCCCTGTGGGAGCCATGCTTGCATGGCGAATGGGTTGGGGATGGCGCCGGATCGGTATGGTTTGGATAGACCTGTCGAGTCTTGAAATTCCTGATCGCCCGTTGGGCGATTTCCGCGCAAGCGCGGTTCGCTCACCCCTTCGGGGCCGCCCTACGGGCGTTACTCCGCTACGCTCCGTTCCTACGCGGCTTCGTAGAAAGTACCGGGGTTGGGGAACTTTTCAGACCTGCCCTATCCCATCAATCGCAACTCGCTAGCCCAGCTCCAGCTCGGAATCCAGCACCTGCTGATAGCCTTCCGGCAGCACATCTGCCCAGGCATCCAGGTCCTGGCGCAGGCCTTCCAGGGTGTCGGCCACCAGGTTGGCGTGGCCCAGCTTGCGGCCGGGGCGGACGCTCTTGCCGTACCAGTGCACCACGCCGGGGTGCTGAAGCCAGGCATTTTCGAACGGGGTGCCGATCAGGTTCACCATGGCGGTGGGGCCATGCACATTGAGCGCATGCAGGGGGACGCCGGCCAGGGCATGAACATGCAGGTCGAACTGGGACCAGTCGGCGCCTTCGTGGGTCCAGTGCCCGGAGTTGTGTACCCGCGGGGCGATTTCGTTGACCATCAGCTGGCCATCCACTTCGAAGAATTCCACCGCCATGACACCGGCATAGTCCAGCTCTTCCATGATGCCCTTGAGCATCTGCTCCGCCGGTTTCTGCAGGTCCGCGCAGGCATTGGCCGGGGCCAGGCTCAACCGCAGGATACCGTCCACGTGCCAGTTGCGGGTAAGGGGGTAGAACAGGGTCTCGCCGCTGGTGCTGCGGGCACCGACGATGGACAGCTCGCGGCGGAAGGGAATCTTCTGTTCGACGATGGCCTTGCCGGCCAGTTCGCTGGCAGGGACGCCACTGAGGTCGCCGCCTTCGCCGACGATCCAGGTGCCACGTCCGTCATAGCCACCGGCGCGGGCCTTTACCACCACACCACCAAACTGCGCCACGGCGGCCTGGAGGTCGTCAGCCTTGTCCAGCAACCTCCAGGGGGCGGTGGGAATGCCCAGCTTGTCGAGCATGGATTTCTGGGTGTAACGGTCGGGGATCACTTCCAGCGCCCCGCGGGCCACGCAGCGGTCGCTGCTGGCCAGGTCGGCGGACAGACCGGTTTCCGGAAAGGCTTCGCGCTCCACGGTGATCACCGGGTAGCGTTCCTGGCATTCTTCCCAACTGATCGGCACCGCCAGGTCCGAAGTGCCTGGCAGCAGCAGGGCGCGTTCCGGATCATAGCGATCCACCACCAGGCCCAGCCGTGCGGCGGCTTCTGCCATCATCAGGCCAAGCTGGCCTCCACCAAGAACGAGTACTCGATTCATCAGCCTTCACCCAGTTCCGCGTTGGCCAGCACCTCTTCGGCGCGGGAGGCTTTCCAGTCGGCAATCTTCTGCAACAGGGCCGGGTCTTGCGCCGCCAGCATCTGCGCGGCCAGCAGCCCGGCATTCCAGGCGCCGGCGGTACCGATGGCCAGGGTGCCCACGGCCACGCCCTTGGGCATCTGCACGATGGACAACAGGCTGTCCCAGCCAGACAGGGTGCGGCTTTTCACCGGCACGCCGAGCACCGGCAGCGGCGTCAGCGAAGCAATCATACCCGGCAGGTGAGCGGCGCCGCCGGCCCCGGCGATGATCACCTTGTAGTCATTTTGGTGGGCGCTCCTGGCGAAGTCGTACATGCGCTGGGGGGTCCGGTGGGCGGACACCACTTCGGCCTTCCAGCCCACATTGAACTGGGTCAGGGCGTCGCAGGCTTCTTTCATGGTTTCCCAGTCGGACTGGGAGCCCATTACCACGGCAACCGGTGTGCTCATTCGCTTCACTCCATCGCGCCCACCACGGGCTTTTGCGGACCAGCGCCCGCCACAGAAAAAATTGAGGCGCACACTTTACTAATGCCTGCGCCGGAGGCAAGTCTCCTGGCCAGAAATTGACCAGCGGTGTCGCCAATCCCCGACAGAAGGGCGATTTTAGCGTGAAAAGGCCGGAAATGCGCTTGGAAAGCAGCTACAAGCTTCAAGCTGCAAGGCGCGGATGGGGCCCCAGCGCCCTGCCCGCACCCCATGCTTTAGTTCGAGCGCCGACCAAAAGCGGTTTTTACCACAGAAGACACAGCAATCAATGAGACAAGCAGATTTTCTGCGATCGTCACCATAGGAGCTTGCCTGCAAGCGATGCTGTTTTGGAAAAGCCCCATCGCCAGCAAGCGGGCTCCTGCGGTCGGCATAGGCGAATGTGCCCCATCCGCTGCAACGCCGGAGCGCGGGCACAACGACTCAGCTTGCACCCACCCCACCCGCGCCTTCTAGCTTGCAGCTCACCGCTCCGCCAACACCTGAGCATAGCCATCCTGATACCCCGGATATTGCAGGGTGTAATGGCCCTGGGCGATATAGAGGCTGTTTACCTGCTTGCCAGCAGCGGTGTCGTCGGGCACGTCCAGCGTCAGCCCCTGCTGCTCGGCCAGCCATTGCAGCACATCCAGGTTACGACCGCCGACCTTGTCGGTACCGACCACCAACGGCGGCATTTCCCGGCCCGCCAGCCAGCCTTCGGCCACGCTGTGCAGCAGGCCAACGCAATCGTCGCGGTGAATGCGGTTGGTCCACTGGGCCGCTGGCAGGGCCTCTTCGCCCCGGGCCAGGCGGGCGGCCTTGTCGATCTGGCGATGACGACCGGGACCATAGATGCCGGTGAAGCGCACCACGGTAGACAGGGTGCGGATGCTGATTTCCTCTTCCGCCGCCAGCAGCACCTTGCCGTTGTAGCGGGTCGGCCTGGGCGGTGTGCGTTCATCCACCTGGCCGTCCAGGTCCCCGAACACGGCACTGCTGGAAACAAACACCACCGGCGGCAGGGGCTGCTGCCCGGCCAGGGCATCCAGCAAGGTGAGCGGCGCCCGCACGAAGGCCTTCAGGTAGCCTTCCTCGCTGTATTCAGACGGGGTCATGATAATCACCAGCAGGTCCACCGGATCCGGCGGCAGCATGGCCGCCCCCTCAGTGAGATCCTGGCTGTATAGCTCCACGCCGGGCGGGCATTGATCGCCCCGCCGAATGGCACTGACCCGATGCCCGTCTTCCAGCATTTTTTTCGCCAGGCCGCTGCCCAGGTCACCCAGGCCGGCAATCAGGATGTGAGACATAGCAAATCAATTAATAGTTAATAAAGGAATAATTAATAATGAAAACCCACCGGCACCACCAACGCGGAAGCGCGGCCCCGGACGGCGAAAATACCGCCCACCTCACCCGCGAGCTATTCACTATTAATTATTCATTATTAATTAAGGTACGCTCTGGCATCCCCCCTTGTGGGCATGCACAATGGGTTACTATCGACTAAACGTATCGACGCCATGACACTAACAGAACTACGCTATTTAGTCGCCCTGGCCCGCGAACGCCATTTCGGCCACGCCGCCCAGGTCTGTAACGTCAGCCAGCCGACGCTCAGCGCGGCCATCAAGAAGCTGGAAGACCAGCTCGGTATGCCGCTGTTCGAGCGCCGCCCCCGGGAGGTCGTCGTCACGCCCCAGGCCGAGCCCATTGTGGCCCAGGCCCAGCGAGTGCTGGAACAGGCGGATCTGCTGTCGCAGATGGCCATGAGCCAGCGCGACCAGCTCGGCTCGCCCCTGCGCGTGGGGGCCATCTTTACCGTGGCGCCCTATCTGTTCCCCACCATGGTACCGCGGGTGCGCGAAGCGGCGCCGGACATGCCGCTGTTCATCGAGGAAAACTACACCCATGTGCTGCGCCGCAAGCTGGAGCAGGGGGAGCTGGATGCCATCATCGTAGCCCTGCCCTTCTCCGGCGGTGGCCTGGTGCGGGCGCACATGTACGAGGAATCTTTTTCCGTATTGCTGCCCGGTGAGCATCCCTGGACCAAGCAGAAGGAAGTCGCCCCAGAGCAGTTGCTCAACGAAACCCTGCTGCTGCTGGGTGAAGGCCACTGTTTCCGCGACCAGGTGCTGGAGCTGTGTCCGGCCATCGATTCCCAGCGCCAGCAGAATCTGGTGCAGATCGAAGGGGGGTCGCTGGAAACCCTGCGCCATATGGTGGCCAGTGGGCTGGGCATCACCGTGCTGCCCAACTCCGCGCTTCACCAGCATGGTTACGACAAGAGCACCTTCGCCGTACGGCCCTTTGAGGCACCGGTTCCCTCGCGCACCATTGCGCTGGTATGGCGCGACAGCTTCCCGCGGCCCAAGGCCATCGAGGTATTGCGCCAGGCGGTGCCGAAGGAAGGATTGTCGGGTTGAGAAGAAACGAGAAGCGGGTTTCGAGTGGCAACACCCGAACCGCTTTTTGCTTTTCGCAACGCGAAACCCGTTACTCGCACAGGAATCAACGGTTGACTGATGGCCGGTGACAATCTTGCCTCACTTCCCATCACCCGCCTGAAAGGCGTGGGCCCCGCGGCGGCGGAAAGACTGGCCAAGCTGGGACTGCACAATCTGGAAGACGTGCTTTTCCATCTGCCGTTCCGTTACGAAGACCGTACCCGCATTACCCCCATCGGCAGTCTGCGCCCGGAAACCGGGGTAGTGATCGAGGGCCAGGTGATGGCCGCCGATGTGGTGTTCGGGCGGCGCCGGTCCCTGCTGTGCAAGGTGGCCGATGGCACCGGCATGGTGACCCTGCGCTTCTACCATTTCTCCGCCGCCCAGAAGAACAACCTGGAGCGGGGTCGCCCCATCCGCGTTTACGGTGAACCCCGGCCGGGGGCGGCCGGGCTGGAGTTCTATCATCCCGAATATCAGGTGGGCACCACCCTGCCGCCCCTGGAAAAAGCCCTGACCCCGGTCTACCCCACCACCGAAGGTGTCAGCCAGAAGACCCTGCGCAACCTGACCAGCCAGGCACTGAGCTATCTGCGCGCCCATCCGCCCCGGGAGCTGATCCCCGGCGAGCTGCTGGACCAGAGCGGCCTGCCCACCCTCACCGACGCCCTCACCAAGCTGCACAACCCGCGTCCGGACGACCCGGTGAATCTGCTGCTGGATGGCAAGCACCCAGCGGTGAAACGGCTGGTAATGGAAGAGATGGTCGCCCACCAGTTGGGCATGCTGCAGAAACGGGCCGGACAGAAGGCGTTCCATGCCCCGCACCTGCAGGCGGATGGCCTGTTCGATCAACTCAAGGCGAGCCTGCCTTTCACCCTCACCGGCGCCCAGCAACGGGTGATCGGCGAACTGCTCACCGACATGGCCCAGCCGCACCCCATGCTGCGACTGGTGCAGGGGGATGTGGGCTCGGGCAAGACCCTGGTGGCCGCCGCCGCCGCCCTGGCAGCCATAGAATCCGGCTACCAGGTGGCGCTGATGGCGCCCACTGAACTGCTGGCCGAACAGCACCGGGACAACTTTCGCCACTGGCTGGCGCCGCTGGGCATCGAGGTGCACTGGCTGGCCGGCAGTCTGGGCGCCAAGGCTCGGCGCGAGACCAATGCCGCCCTGGCCGATGGCAGCGCCCGGATCGTAGTGGGCACCCATGCCCTGTTTCAGGAAACAGTGCAGTTCCACCGCCTGGGGCTGACCATCATTGACGAACAACATCGTTTCGGCGTGCAGCAGCGGCTGGCGCTGCGGGAAAAAGGCCGCTTCGACACCCGGCAGGGCACTCAGGTCCCCCACCAACTGGTACTCACCGCCACGCCCATCCCGCGCACCCTGGCCATGAGCGTGTACGGCGACCTGGATACCTCGGTGATCGACGAGATGCCGCCGGGACGCAAGCCCATCGACACCCTGGTGCTGCCGGAAGGGCGGCGCCCCCAGGTGATCGAGCGCATTAACGATGCCTGCCAAACCGGCACCCAGGCCTATTGGGTCTGCACCCTGATTGAAGAATCCGAAGAGCTGCAGGCCCAAGCCGCCGAGGCCACTTTCGAGGAACTGCGCGAGGCCCTGCCGGCGCTGTCGGTTGAACTGGTCCATGGCCGCATGAAGGCCAAGGAAAAAGCCGAGCGCATGGCACGCTTTGCCAGCGGGGAGGCCCAACTACTGGTGGCCACCACGGTGATCGAGGTGGGCGTGGACGTGCCCAACGCCACCCTGATGGTGATGGAAAACGCCGAACGGCTTGGCCTGGCCCAGCTCCACCAGCTTCGCGGGCGGGTGGGCCGGGGTGGCGAGCAAAGTTACTGCCTGTTGCTGTATAAAAGCCCGCTGTCACTGACCGGCAAGCGTCGCCTGGCGGTAATGCGCGATACCACGGATGGCTTCGTGATCGCTGAAGAGGATTTGAAACTGCGCGGCCCGGGGGAATGGCTGGGCACCCGCCAGACCGGCGACCTGGCCTTCCGCATTGCCGACCTGGTGCGCGACGAGGCGCTGATGGAACCGGCCCGCCGGGTGGCCGACGGGCTGCTCAAGCACTGCCCCGAGCGGGTGGAGCCGCTACTGCGGCGCTGGCTGAAAGGCGGTGAAACCTACGCGGATATCTGAACCGGCAAGCCCTATTCCCCGGCCAGGATTTTCACCGGCATCCAGCGATTCTTGATGCGGTTCAGGGTGCCGTCATTCATCCAGTTCTTGAGCACCGTGTCCACGTCCGCTTTCAGGGCGCCATTATCCCGGCGCATGACCCAGGCCAGCTGCTCTTTGGTCAGCGGCCGGTACAGGCCCAGCAGCTTCACCGGTTGATCGGGCTGGTTGGCCAGGTTCCAGACCGTGGGCGCATCGTGGATGAAAACATCCACATCGCCTTCCATCAGCGCCTGCACCGCCTGGGCATTGCTGGCGAAACCACGTTTCTCCCCCTGCACATGCGCCTGCACAAACATCTCGCCGGTAGTGCCTGTCTTGTAGCCAATGCGGAAGGGGCCATGGGTAATGGCTCCCGGCGTGGAAAAGCGGGCGGCATCGGCCTGGCGGATCATCGCCATCTGGCCAATGGTGGTATAGGGCAGGCTGAACAGGTACTGGCGTTGACGCTCCGCTGTCACGGAAATGCCTGACATGATGATGTCGATTTCGCCGGCATCCAGCGCGGCAAACAGATCAGCCAGGGCATACTCGTGAAAGACAATGTCGCGCCCAAGCGCCTCACCCAGTTGCTCGGCAAAGTCGGCCTCCAGGCCGGTGACCTCTCCGCCCTCCCGGAAAACAACAGGGGGATAATCCGGCATGACGCCCACTTCCAACGTTTTGTCCCCCGACATAGAGGCGCACCCGGACAGCAGCACTAGTGCCAGCCAAAAAACCGTAACCGTTTTCATAAACCATCCTGTTGTTATTCGTAACATCCGTTTCTGTGCGTATGCACAGGCACCTTCATGTCCCCCAGATCACCATAGGGGCTGGCCAGCACAATGACATGGCCTTCCAGGTCGCGCAGCAAGATTTCCCGGTGGTGCGCCTGGCCATTGTAATGAACCGGCTCGAGAATCTCCGCTCCATTTTCCCGCGCACGGGCGGCAGCATCATCGAAATAGGGCGTTTCAAACCAGAGCACCACACCATGGCCGCGGGATTCATTGCCCGGGACAACCAGATACGGATAACGGTCTGTCTGCCCACATTGCAATTGCAGCACCACCTCGCCACCCAACAACAGCGCCTGATAACCATCCGCCGCTTTTCCCCATTCGAAACCCAGCACCTGTTGATACCAGTTGCTGGCGGCATTGATATCCCTGACGGCAATCATTGGCTGAGGTTTCACGGTATTCCCCGCACGGCAATTCGTTCTGGCTGGCAAAACCCTGTCATGGAAACGCCATCTTCCCGCCACTGGCAATCAGCCAAGGCCGGTGGCACGATAAATCGACCATACAGGACATCATGCCCGTCATGACATCAGAAAACGCTTTTTCCCATCAACAAGGATGTAACATGCCAGCACTTTGGTTTCGCCATTTTTTCAGGTTTTCCCTTTCGCTTTGTCTCTTGATGTTTGCCTCCCTGTCACAGGCCCAGACAGAAAACAGCCGGGCCATGAGCGACACCTTTTCCTTGTCGGCCGGGGGCTACAGCATCTTTCGCGCTGACACCACGCTCTCACTAACGGAAAAAAATGTCGGCGGTGGTGCCGCGTTCCGGCCTACCGACACCCTCGGCCTGGACCTGGAAAACAGCGTGCTGAAAATTGACGGTCATTACCGTTTCTCGCCCCGCTCACAGGTCGTCTTCTCCTGGTACCGGTCCGACTCGGATGCCACCAAGACACTGGACAACGACGTGGAATGGGTGGACAAGAATGGCAACCAGGCCACCATTGCCGCCGGCAGCAAGGTGGACAGTTCCCTGCTCTTCGATATCACCAAGGCCAGCTACTACTGGTCGTTCTATCACAATGACAAGGTGGAGCTGATGGCCGGCGCCGGGCTGCATGTCTCCCGCTTTGAAATTGATCTGGATGTGAAAACGGACCCGTCCGGCACCGTTTCCACCCAGAGCACTCGCAAGGGGGATCACACCCTGCCGCTGCCCACCCTGGGCTTCGGCATGAATTACCGGGTCAACCCGAAGCTGTTCTGGTTCATGCGGGCTGAAGGCTTCTACCTGGAATACGATGACTGGCGTGGGCTGTTTTCCGAATTGCAGGTGGGGACGGAGTACAATGTCTGGCGCAATCTGGGCGTCGGTGTAGGGCTGGTCACCACCAACCTGAATGTCACCGAGACCACCTCTCGCTACCGGTTCCGTTATGACAACCGGCTCAGTGGTGCCAACCTGTATCTGTCCTGGCGGATGTAATCGCGACGCTGGCACAGGGGTAAACAAGGGCGTATGATCCGCGCCCCGGCATCCCCGGCCCACGTGACCAAAACGAAAAGGAGCAAAGCATGACAGCACTCAAACGAGGTCTCAGTTACTGATATCACCTTCCTCCTTTTCGGCGGGAAGGTATAATGGTCTTCCGGCGCTGTGCGTGAACCGCATACCAAAACCCTGGTGGACCCGGTCCTCCAGGTTTTTTTTTATGGCGCAGGGAAAAGGAATCAAAAACAAAAGGAAAGAACAATGGCAAAAGCCCCCAAGCCCATGCGCAACTGGGCGGCGATGGACCCGCTGATGCGCAAGGGCGGTGCTCACCAGGCACCGAAACAGCAGACCCGTCCGCGCCTGGACTGGCGCCAGGCGCTGGACGATTTCGAGGACTGGCAGGACAGCCTGCCGGAAGATAACAGCGAGGCAAGCCAGGAAGGGCCACATGGCCCTTCCTTTCATTCTGGGTGTTGATCAGTCGGCACAGATCCAGGCTCTGGCACTGGCCACCTCGTCACTGCCAAACACCTTCACCTCAATACCCGGAAACAGCTTGTCCGCCATCGCCGCCAGACGACGCATCCAGTTGGCGTCCGTCACCACGGCTTCCCGTTCGAACCGCTGCCAGTGTCGCAGGCCGAACTTCAGGTCCTGAAACAGGGCATCCATGGCGACGCCGCCGAAGGTTTCCATTTCCGCGTAGAATCGCACCTTGTCATGTTTTTCCAGTACGGCTTCCAGCTCTGCCGCCACGCTGTCGAACTCCGGCCTGGTGATCTTGCCGGAAATGCGCGCACCGACCACACGGTCGTCGTCAAACGGAATCAGTGTCAGCATCCTGTTGCCCTCCCTGCATCCCCCTCTGGTTCTCAGGGGCTGTCCGTCTTTTCCGGTGGCGCAGTCAGTGCCTGCCAACCCTGCTTGGCCGCCTCCCAGCTCTGCTGGAACTGGCTCTTGGCGGCTTCCCAGTTGTTGGCACCTGCCTTCTGCAGTGTCTGGTACTGCTTTTCCAGATCCGCCCGCTGGTCCTTCAGTGCGGACAGGGCCTCCTGCTTCTGCAGGCGCGCCTGTTGGGACAGCTCACGCCACTGGCTGTCAATATTACTCTGCATCAGTGTGATCTGGCGGTCCAGATCATCCAGGGCGTGGCGCGCAGTGCGCATGGCGTCATTTTTCTGCTCCACGGAGAACTGCTGGATATCCTCCAGGGTGTCCTCCATCTGGGCTTCCACCTTTTCCGGGTCCGGGGTCTTCACATTGGGAACCCCTTGGGTATCCGCCCAGGCGGTGGCGGTGGTGACCAGCATCAGGGCCGCTGCAGCGAGTAGTCGGGTTGCCATAAACCAGGCTCCTTTTGTTGCCTTGTTTCCTGTGACCGTATGACAACAGAAATGGCCTGATGGCTCCCGGGAAGATGAAAAACGCCGTAAAACGGGGCCACAGCCCGGGCCCCGTGTGGCGGGCAGGATTCAGGCGTTGAGGATGTATTCCAGCATGTCCACCACCTGCTCCGGGGTGCGGGCCACGGCATCGGCGGCGGCGTCCACTTCCTTGAGCGGGTGATCGTGCTCTTCATCGTGCAGGATGATCATGGGGGTGCCCAGGGCAGCGGTGTAGCCGGCGTCAAAGGCGGCGTTCCACTGTTTGTACTTGGGCCCGAACCGCACGATCACCAGGTCTGCCTCGTCGAGCATCTTGCGGGTTCGAATGCCGTTGATCCCGGCCCCAAGCCGATCTTCCCAGAATCGCTTTTCCTCGGCCCCGAGGATATTCACGCCTACCTTGTCACTGGCTTCGTGGTCAGTAACCGGGCTGGTGAACTCGATATCCAGCTCCTTTTCGGCACAGCCCTGGATAATGCGCTCGCGCCAGTCGGTGTGAATTTCTCCGGAAAGGTATACGGTCCAGAAACTCATTGCGGTTCTCCCATCATCATAAAAACCCGCGCAGCATAGGCGCCGCCGGTTGCAAAAGGCAACTTGAACCGGTCCGGGCCCTGCCGTTAAATGCCACCATCATTATTGGGTAAGAGTGCCACATGCGTATGACATTCGTGCTCCTGACCGGCGTATTACTGCTGGCAGGATGCGACAACAACGAAACCACCAGTGAAACCGATACCTCCACCCACACCGGCGACACCGCACAGCCTGACACTACGCCAGCACCAGACAGATTGGTGCGTATTCTTCACAACCTGGAGCGCACCGATGCGCAGTGTGACGGTGATCGCTGCCCGGTGGTGAGCATCGAGTGGATTACCTTCGAAGGGCAACCCGCTCTCAACCAGGCCATCGAAACCCGGCTGGCCGCTGTGCTGGTCCAGCAGGAAGGCAGCGCCTCCCACGACGGCACCATTGAAGGGCTGGCCGAAGCGTTTCTCCGCGACGCGGCGGACATGGCCATGGGCTCGCAGGGATGGAGCCTGTCCGCCAGGGTGAGCAAGGAATCCCGGCGGGGGGATTTACTGACCTTGCGCATTGAAAGTCATGAATACACCGGTGGCGCCCATGGCAACCCGGCGGTCAGCTTCTTCCACTGGGATCTGGCCCGCCAGCAACGCCTGAGCCTGAACGACCTGATCGTGCCCGGCCAGCAGGATGCCTTCTGGGCCCTGGCCCGCCAGGCCCACACCCGGTGGCAGGATCGCAAGAATCTGGACCAGAACTTCCGCGATAGCTGGCCCTTCGACCGCACCGAGCAGGCCTACTTCGGCAAGCAGGGGCTGGTGCTGGTCTACAACGTCTACCACATTGCGCCCTACGCCATGGGCCAGCCGGAACTGACCCTGCCGTATGACACGCTCAAGGGCATCGTGCGAGAGGAATATCTGTCACCGCAGTGATGGAAGAAGTGACGAGTTGCGAGCAGCGAGTTTCGAAAGGCAAAAAGCATGAGAGTCTGATTGTTTTGATCTTCGAAACTCGCTGCTCGCAACTCGTAACGGTTACCCCCACGATTTACAACAGCAACAGGAACACCAGTTCCGAAAGAATCACGCTGGCGCCCAGCGCATCACCGGTATAACCGCCCAGGCTCTTCTTCAGCATGGCGCCCCAGACCAGAACCACCAGGGCCACGGCCAACAGAGCCGGCACCATCACCTGAAACAGCACCGCCAGTAACAGCACGCTCGCCGCCGCGGCCAGCAAACGCTGGCCACTGAACCCTTCCGCCACCGGTTTGCTCTTGCTGGTATCCGGGTCGGTGACGTAGGGCAGGCTGCGCATCAGGCACAGCGGAGCAAGACGACTGATCGCCGGCCCCAGCAGCAAGGCCAGCCAAACCGGTGAGGCCTCCACCAGCAACGCCACCTTCAACCCCAGCGCAACGATCAGCGCCACCGTGCCGTAAGTGCCGATACGGCTGTCCTTCATGATCGCCAGCCGCCGCGCCACCGTGTAACCGCCGCCCAGCGCATCAGCACAATCGGCCAGCCCGTCCTCGTGGAAGGCGCCGGTGATCCACAGGTGAAACGCCAGCACCAGCAACACACAGACCAGCGGCGACCAGACCATGGCCAACACGCTGTAGAGGGCGGCATACACCGCCCCCAGCAACAACCCCACCAGCGGAAAGTACACACTGCACTGGTTCATCAGGGCTTGGGAGTAATCCACCTTCACCGGCATGGGCACGCGAGTCAGAAACCCCACCGCCAGCCAGAAGGCCTGCCATTCCCGGGACAGTCCCGATGGCATCGGTTCCTGTTCAGTCATTCACTGATTCCTGCTGTCGAAAAGTGTCGGGGCTGACACCGTACCAGCGGCGAAAAGCCTTGCTGAAATTACTGGCATCGGAGAACCCCAACCGGTGTGCTACCTCCGCCAGACTGTCGCCACCGCGAACCAGCTGTGCCGCACGCTCGGCCCGCCAGCCATCTACCAGGTGACGATAACCACTATCCAGCTCTGATAGACGACGACGCAAGGAGCGTTCACTCATGGATACTGCGGCAGCAAGCGCCGCAAGACTGGGGACGGCGTCTCCATGGGCACGCAATATGCCCTGCAGGGTAAGTAACAATGGCGGGGTAGCATCCAGTGCCTCCAGCTCCTTGCTGGCCAATTGCTCATGCTGCCGCCACAGGCCTGCATCCCCCAGCAACAAGGGGCGGTCCAGACAATCCCGATGATGCCAGACGATATTCCCGTGCTGCCGGAACAACACTGGACAGCCCAACGCCTTAACCCAGGGCGTCGTGTCGGCAAGCGGTGGGCGCTGTAACATGACCTGACACACACCGCCCTCGGGAGACAGGCGGCGCAGGTTACCAACATGGGCCGCCACGAACGCATCAATAGACGCCGGATGCAGTGCCACATCAGGCAGGCAACAGATTTCCAGACCCACCGCGTCCGGTCGCTGTTGCAACCGGACCGTGACGCCAGTGGAGATCAGCCGCTGGTAACGCACCGCCACATCCAGAATATGGCCAATAGTGGGCGCCGTCTGAATCAATAACCCCATCACCCGCAGATGCATTGGCAGAGAGGTTGACCCGACCCTCAGCCCAATGGTCGGGTCGCCGCTGCGCTCGGTGGCCAGAGTCCACAACCGGGTCATGGCATCGGTGGGCACCCTGCCGCCGGGATTGGCCCTTAACGCATCCAGATCCAGACCCGCCTCCTTTAGCAGCACAGGCCCATTCACCCCGTAGCCATTGAGGGTTTCCAGCACGGCCAGTGGCCAGGCGGCTACCGTCGTGGAGACCCTGTGCTCAATGGCCACGAAGCACCACACTCTGGCCAGCAGGAACCTTTGCCAACGGTGGCACCCAGACTAGCCTGCAGGAATCATTCATCACAGAAGAGAAAATCATGCGCTACCTGTTTGTTCTGTTGGCCGCTTTGCTGGCGGCATGCGGGGAAGAGCAACCCGTCAAGAGTACCACTCAGCTGGCCCCAGAGGCGCTCAAGGCGCACAGCAAACTGTTCCAAAAAGGGGTGGAGAAAGTCACCGACGGTGTCTATGTGGCCATCGGCTACGGACTGGCCAATTCCATTATGCTGGAAGGTGACGACGGCATCATCATCGTCGATACCATGGAAACCGAAGAAGAAGCACGCACTGTGCTGGCGGAATTCCGCAAGATCACCGACAAACCGGTGAAGGCGATCATCTATACCCATAACCACACCGACCATGTGTTCGGGGCGGCCGCTTTTGCTGAGGGTAACGACATCCCTGTCTATGCCCACGAAAGCACCAGCTATTACATCAACCGTGTGGTCAACCAGATCCGTCCGATCATCACGGCTCGCTCCATGCGCATGTTCGGTAATCACCTGCCCCATGGCGAGCGCATCAATGATGGCATTGGCCCTCACCTGGGTATCACTCCGGAAAGCCATCTGTATGCCCTGCCGCCCACGCATACCTTCGACGACAAGTTGTCTGTCAACATCGCCGGCATCCAGATCGAACTGGTACATGCCCCCGGCGAAACCGAAGACCAACTGTACGTGTGGTTGCCGGAAAAACAGACTGTGCTCACCGGCGACAACATCTACCAGACCTTTCCCAACCTCTACACCATCCGTGGCACCTACTACCGCGACGTGAAGCAGTGGGCCAACAGCCTGGACCAGATCCGCGCACTCGGTGCCGAGCACCTGGTGCCCAGCCATACCCGCCCGGTGCATGGCAAGGACAAGGTGGCCAAACTGCTTACCGACTACAGTGACGCCATCAATTTCGTACACGACCAGACCCTGCGCTACATGAACCTGGGCCTGACCCCGGACCAGATCGTGGAGAAGGTGCAGCTGCCGTCGCATCTGGCCAACAACCCCTGGCTACAGGAATTCTATGGCAAGGTCAGCTGGTCGGTGCGCTCCGTATTCGATGGCTACCTGGGCTGGTTCAGTGGCAACCCCAGTGAGCTGCAACCGCTGCCCGAGCAGGAAGAAGCACAACGCATGGCGGCTCTGGCTGGCGGCAGCGACGCCCTGCTGGAAAAGGCCCAACAGGCACTGGAAGAAAAGGACGCCCAGTGGGCGTTGAATCTCAGCGATCACTTGATGATCCTGCTACCGGACGACGATGCCGTGAAAACCCTGCGCGCGGATGCGCTTCGCCAGCTGGGCGAAAAGGAAGCCAACCCCAACGCCCGCAACTACTACTTCACCGTGGCGCGGGAAGTCCAGGATGGGCTGAACCCGGCGTTCCGCACCCGGATGACCGAGGATTTCCTCGCCACCCTGCCCATCGAAAACTTCCTGCATGCCATGCCCGCGCTGCTCAAGGCCGAGGAAACCCTCGAAGAAAACGTGGCCCTGGGCTACGCCTTCCGTGACAGCGGCAAACAATTCACCCTGCGTATCCGTCGCGGCGTGGCCAAGGTACACAGCGGGGTTGATGAAGACGTAGTGGCCACACTCGACACCACCGAAGCCACCTGGAAAGCCATTGCTGCCGGCATCCAGAACCCCGCCGCCGCCCTGGCCGGCGATGACCTGGATATCGACGGCAGCACCCTGTCCGCCATGAAAGTGTTGGGTTACTTCGAGAAAATTGACTAATTCAGCGCCCGGCCCCCAGCTCGAAATGTGCCGTGGGGTCCAGGAAGAACATCTTCTTCCAACCCTGCGGAGCATCATCCATTCGCCAGGGCAGCGGCAGCATACTCAACAGGGAATAGTGAAGGTGCGGCGGCTTGCCCGCCGCATTGCCGCTGTCCCCCACCGTACCCACGGTATCCCCGGCCCGGACATGGAAACCGGTATCGGCGATGCGATCCAGGTGAGCGTAGTAATGCAGGCGCCATTTCGGCCCGAGTGTCAGTACCACCTTGCCACCCCGGGCCAGCTCGCCACGGTAGAGCACCAGGCCGCCACTGCTGGCCAGTACCGGCGTCCCCCTGGCCGCGAAGATATCCACCCCCTTGTGCACCCCGGAGCGCCCCCAGGGGTGGTACCAGAACGTCTGCGGGTGCCAGTCACCCTCACCTGCCCCCTGCACCGGCACCAACCGGGTTTCAGGCAGCAACAGGCCCGCCACCAGTAGCACCAGACCGGTGCCCAGGCCGTATCGGCCTACACGCCGGATTCGCGACATAGTTCCAGCCACCTCTCAATGCCCGGGCTGCGGTACTTCTGACGGTGCAGCACAAAATAGAAATCGCGGCTGAAATCCCGGTGAGGCACCGGCAACTCCACCAGCGACCCCCGCTTGAAGGCTTCGCGCAGACAGACCCGGGACAGGCAACTGATACCCAGCCCGGCTTCCACGGCGCGCTTGATGGCCTCGGTATGCTCCAGCTCCAGGGCCAGATCCAGCTCCGGGACCAGCCCGTGCATGCCGCGCTCGAAAGTCTGGCGGGTGCCGGAACCGGACTCGCGCACGATCCAGTGGGCGGCGCGAAGATCAGCATCAGTGAGCGCTTCCTTACCGGCAAATTCATGGTCCGGGCTGCAAAACACCACCAGCTCGTCATCGCGCCAGGGCAGCAACTCCAGGTCCGGATGATTCAGCTCCCCTTCGATCAGGCCCAGATCCAGCTCGAAGGCCAGCACCCGCTCCACGATGGAACGGGTATTGGCCACCTCCAGATGCACCCGGGCGCCGGGCTGCTCGGCCATATACTCGGCCATGATCCCCACCGCCAGGTAATTGCCGATGGTCAGGGTCGCCCCCACATTCAACCGTCCCAGATCCCGGTGGCTGAGCAGATCCGCCTCCAGCTCGCGGGCCTGGGCCAGCAGGGCCTCCGCCCGGGGCCAGAACTGGCGGCCCAGCTCGTTGAGCTTGAGCCGCTTGCCGGCCCGCTCGAAGAACTTCACGTCGTACAGGGCTTCCAGCTCCTTGAGTGCCCCGGACGCCGCGGACTGGCTCATGTTCAGGCTTTCCGCCGCCTTGCTGATGTTCTCGTGGTGCGCTGTGGCCAGAAAGACCTGGAGCTGGCGCAGGGTGAATTTCATGGCTCCCTCCGGTGGGCCTGGGCGTCGGACCATAATATCGGCTATTCCGATATATGACATCGGAATTACCCATTTTACCGATAAACCGTCTTCGATTAAATTTCCACCAACTGAGATTTTGGAATAAGCGCTGATTTAACTATGTCCAATTTGAATACTGAAACCGTCACCAGCGTGCGCCACTGGAACGACACCCTGTTCAGCTTCACCACCAGTCGCGATCCGGGTTTCCGTTTCAAGAACGGCCACTTCACCATGATCGGCCTGGAGCAGGATAACGGCCGCCCGCTGTTGCGTGCCTACTCCATCGCCAGCGCCAACTATGAGGAAGAGCTGGAATTTTTCAGCATCAAGGTGCCCGACGGCCCGCTCACCTCCCAGCTGCAGAACATCCAGCCGGGGGACAAGATTTATGTGAGCCGCAAGCCCACCGGCACCCTGGTAGCCGACCACCTGCTGCCGGGCAAGAACCTGTGGCTGCTGTCCACCGGTACCGGCCTGGCGCCGTTCCTGAGCATCATCAAGGACCCGGAAGTCTACGACCAGTACGACCGGGTAATCCTCACCCACGGCGTGCGTCATGTGTCGGAGCTGGCCTATCAGGACACCATTCAGAACGAGTTGCCCAACAACGAATTCTTCGGCGAGTTCGTGAAAGGCAAGCTGCTTTACTACCCGACGGTGACCCGCGAGCCCTTCCGCAACCAGGGCCGGCTCACCGACCTGATGACCAGCGGCAAACTCTTCGAGGACCTGGGGCTGCCCAAGCCCAGCCTGGAAAACGACCGCTTCATGCTGTGCGGCAGCCCGGCCATGCTCAAGGACACCACCGCCATCCTCGACGACTGGGGGTTCAAGGAAACCCGTGGC
>JAKSCQ010000307.1 GCA_022360555.1 Pseudomonadales bacterium | reverse complement strand
GGCTGTGGCTGGAGCATCGCTCCCGACAGCTGGAAGACGGCCACCCCCGTGAAGTCCAGGCCCGCATTGCCGTGATACTGGCAGGCGGGATGACCCGACAGGCCCAGGGCCTGAAAGAGGGTCAGCGTATCAAGGTGACCGGATGCCTTAGCCGCGCCGGTTACAAGGGAGATGCCCGGGACCGTTTGCAACTGATTGCCCAGACGCTGGAACCCCTCAATCAGGATTAAAGAGGAGATTATCCAATGGCCCGTTTTTATCGCCGCCGCAAGTTCTGCCGCTTCACCGCGGAAGGTGTTGAGTACATCGATTACAAGGATCTCGACACCCTGAAAGCCTACATCACCGAAACTGGCAAGATCGTGCCCAGCCGCATCACCGGCACCAAGGCACGCTATCAGCGTCAGCTGGCTTCTGCCATCAAGCAGGCCCGCTTCCTGGCGCTGTTGCCGTACTCTGACAGCCACGACAACTAAGCCGAGGGGACCATCATGCAAGTGATTTTGCTGGAAACCATCAAGAACCTGGGCGATCTGGGTGCCGTGGTGGACGTACGTGCTGGCTACGGCCGTAACTTCCTGATCCCCCAAGGCAAGGCTCTGCCCGCCACCAAGGCCAACCTGGCCGAAGTGGAACAGCGTCGCGCCGAGCTGGAAAAGCACGCTGCCGAGCAGCTGGCTGCCGCTCAAGAGCGTGGCGAGAAGCTGAACGAAGCCAATATCACCATCGCCGCCAAGGCTGGTGACGAGGGCAAGCTGTTCGGTTCCGTGGGTACCCGTGACATCGCCGAAGCGGTATCTTCCGCCACCGGTGTGGACGTGGAAAAGGCCGAAGTCAAACTGCCCAACGGTGCCCTGCGCACCACCGGCGAGTTCGAAATCGACCTGGCGCTGCACGCCGAAGTCACCGCGACCATCAAGCTGGCTGTGGTTCCTGCCGAGTAATCGGCGGTTGACCGACAACCGGTTTGCCCCTTTCGGGGCACGGTGACAAAATCAGGGCATTGTCCGAGAGGGCAGTGCCCTTTTTAATGGCAGCTACAAGCTTCAAGCTGCAAGCTACAACGCGATCAGAGTCTCTCCTGAATTGAATGTCCGCAGCCGCGCCAGGAGTATGGGCGCGGGTGAGAACATCTCAACCCAGATCTGCTTACCCCGTGTTGCAGCTTGCAGCTTGTAGCTTGCAGCTCGAAACTGGATTTTGGTTGCCCGATGAATGAACCCATGTCGCTGGACAAGCACCTGCCTGAAAACCTGAGAGTGCCCCCTAATTCCGTGGAGGCGGAGCAGGCGGTTATCGGTGGCCTGTTGCTCAATAACAGTGCCTGGGATGACGTGGCGGAACGGGTGGGGGCCCAGGATTTCTACCGCAAGGCCCATCGGCAGATTTTTGCCGTGATCGCCCAACTGGTGGAAGAGGAAAACCCCTGTGACCTGGTCACGGTTTCGCAGGCCCTGACCCAACTGGGGCAGCTCGATGACATTGGCGGGATGACCTATCTCTCCGAGCTGGCCCGAAACACCCCCAGTGCGGCTAACATCACTGCCTACGCGGAGATCGTCCGCGAGCGCAGCATCCTGCGTCAGTTGATCCGGGTGTCCCACGAGG
>JAKSCQ010000189.1 GCA_022360555.1 Pseudomonadales bacterium | reverse complement strand
TGGGTGGGGCCGGCAATGGGCCGGTTGATACTGGCAAAGGCACCCCCGCTTTCTTCATCCCATTTCCAGACTTTCGGCGGGGTGTAGGTGTCGTCGGACATGCATGGCTCCCGGTTGCTGGCAGTAATTGTCAGGTCAATACTATGGGCACCGGCGTTCAGGGGAACAAGGCAAAAAAACCGATAGATTCCTTCACATGAATGGATCAGTTCTGTGGCGCCTCAGGAAGCTCCGCCACCAGTTCCCGGGCGTAGCGGGTGAGCATCTGCCGCACCTCTTCGTGTTCTTCCGGCGACCAGCGCGCCACCAGCTCCACCAACCGGGCCCGGTAGCGGCTCACCAGGCGTTGAAAATACGCCCGCCCGGCGTCCGTCAGCTCGGGCAGCACGGCATCCGTTTCGCGCACCAGCCCCTGCTCCGCCAGGTTTGCCGCCAGGGCCCGCCATGCCGACGCTGGCATGTCCGGCAACGCGGGAATCTCTTCCGGTGGCAGCCCCTCGCGCCGGGCCAGATAAATCAACAACCAAAGCTGATCCGGCGGCAGGGTCAGCGCCAGCCGGTCGGCAATACGGCGAATCATTTCCCAGCGGTGCTCACGGCGCGTGGCATTGGCGAGAATGATTTCCAGCTCTTCCAGGGAGTTGGCCTCGCGGGGCATGACCAGGCTGTCCCCGGCCAGGTCCGCCGGCGCCTGACTGCGCAACGGGATTTCCCGCAGCAGCCAGGTAAGCAGAAATCCGGCCAGGGCAATCACGGTGGCCACCCAGAACACCGGCTGCAACCCGGCCACGAAAGCCTCCAGGTAGGTGTCACGCAGGCCATCCGGCAGGCCGGCAATCTGCGCCGCATCCGTGGCGGTGGGCAGGTTCGCCCCCGCCGGCAGATGGTCGGCCAGATGATGGGCCAGCCCCGCCGCAAAGATGGCACCGAACACCGCCACCCCGATGGAGCCACCAATGGAACGGAACAGGGTCACCCCGGAGGTGGCGACCCCCAGCAGGCGATAGTCCACCGCGTTCTGGGCGGCCAGGATCAGCACCTGCATCACCATGCCCAACCCCAGGCCCAGCACCAGCATGAAACCGGCGGCGGCCCAGGGCGAGGTATCGGTGTCCAGCAGACATAACAGCCCCAACCCCACTGTCATGATGGCGGTACCGGCAATGGGAAAGAAACGGTAACGGCCCACGCGACTGATGATCTGGCCGCTGACAATGGACGTGATCAGCACCCCACCCATCATCGGCGTCATCTGCATCCCCGCCAGCGACGGGCTGCTGCCCGTGACCACCTGCAGGTACAGCGGCATGAAGGTAACCGCGCCAAACAGGGCAAAGCCGACGATAAAGGCCACCGAGGACGACACCAGAAAGATGCGGTTGCGGAACAGGGCCGGCGGCAAAATTGGTTCCGCCACACGGTGTTCCACCCAAATCAGCAATGCCAGCGACAGCAGGGCGGCGGCCATCATGGTGAGGATCTCCGGCGACGACCAGGCCAGGGTATGCCCGCCCAGGCTGGCGATCAGCACCACGGACACCAGCAACACCGCCAGCAAGGTGGCACCGGCCAGGTCCATGCGTGGACGCGGCCCGGCACTGGACGCCGGCAGCGCGATGCCGAGAATCACCAGCGCGAGAAAGCCCAGGGGCAGGTTGATATAGAAAATCCAGCGCCAGCTCAGGTGCTCCACAAAAAAGCCCCCCAGCAAGGGCCCCACCACCGTGGACACACCAAACACAGCCCCGAAATAGCCCTGGTATTTGCCGCGCTCGCGGGGACTGATCACATCGCCCACCGCCGCCATGGCGGTAACGATCAGTCCCCCGCCACCCAGGCCCTGAACGGCCCGGAACACGATCAGCTCCAGCATGGAGTCACTGGCACCGGACAGCAGGGAGCCGGCCAGAAAAAGTACGATGGCGCCCTGCAGCACCACCTTACGCCCGAACAGGTCACCGAGCTTGCCGTACACCGGCGTGACGATGGTGGTGGCCAGCATGTAGGCGGTGACGACCCAGGACAGGTGCTCCATGCCGCCCAGCTCGCCGACCATGGTGGGCAGCGCCGTGGAGACAATGGTCTGGTCCAGCGACGCCAGCAGCATGACCAGCATCAGCGAGCCCATGACCAGTCGCAATTCCCTTGTTTTCTGTAGTGCTGACGCGTCCATGCGTTCCTCTGGGTCATCAATGGCAAGGCAGCCAGTGTTCACTCTACCGCAACCGGCCCCGCCTGCCAGCTTTCACTAGCGCCTCAAAAGTGGCGACCGAAATCCGTCACGATACGATCAATTTCCTCACGGGCCTGCAAGGCGATGCGCTGCTGGGCCGTCCGGGCGGAGGCGCGGGTTTCTTCCAGGTCGCCGATGATCAGGATGTTCTCGTCATTGGTCTTGTTGGCCGGGCCGGTGTAATTGAAGCTGCCCCAGATGGTGAGTTTGTCATCAATGGTCATCAGCTTGTGGTGCACCTTGCCCAGCCCGCCACGGTTGCCGGCCACGAACAGGTCGATACCACCGGCTGCCTTGAGGCCATGGGACGCCGCCCAGCGCTGGTTGGCCTGACGACTGTCCAGTACACCGCGCACCTGCACCCCCCGATCTTTCGCGGCCAGCAGGGCATCATCGATGCCGGATGATTCGGAAAAGGTGAACACGGCAAAGTCCACCCGCTCCCGGGCCTTGAGAATCTGTTTCATGATTTCCATTTCCGGGGCATGGTCCGGGGCGAACAGGGGCTTCACCCGCACACCGGACACACTGACTTCTTTCGGCTTTTCCTCGCGATCGACACTGTACTTGCCAAAATTCCCGCGCTTGATTTCGCGAAACTCACGCTTGTAGGCATTGGCCACCGCCGCGTCATTCACCTCCACCACATGGTTGAGATTTTTGGTGACGCCGGTGGTGGTGAAGTTGGTGGAACCGGTGAGCACCCGGTTACCCAGTACCATGAATTTCTGGTGGAAGATATCGGTGTTGTAATCGCTTTTGACATCAATCTTCGAGCGCAACAGGGCTGAAAACAGCATGCGGTTGATTTCATGTCGGCCACCGGCTTTCATGGGGTCTGCGGGTATGCGGTCGTTGAGCAGGTAGCTCTGCTCAATCACCACATCAATGGTGACGCCTCGCTCACGGGCGCGAATGATGGCGCGGGCAATGGGCTCGTGGTCGATTTCCTGCACCGCGATCATCAGCGACTGGCGGCGCCGGGCACTGTCGATGAAATCCACGATGGGCTGCATGAGATCATCGGGACCGCCCTGTTCCTGGGGCCCCAGATGAATCGTGATCTTTCCCTGCCGGATTGGCATGAGCGTCCCTTCCCTGATGGTGGTTGATGTATCCCGGCCAGGCTAGAACGGCACCATTGCCTTGCGATGACAGGCGGTGCTCACCCGGTCATGCCGATTGGCGATTTCCCAACCATACCGCCAGCCCCTGGCTGTTCAGCTTGATGTCCATACCCAGCACGGCGTCGAGCTCGGCATCCGGCAGCTCGCAACCGTGCTCGCGCACTTTTCCGAAAAGATAGTCACGCATGGCCGTCATGAGTGCGTTTTCCAGCGTATCCGCCTTCGCATAGCCAGCCGCTTTCTCCGCCAGCGCCACATAATCATCCACCATGGGGACCAGCCGTTCACCCAGGGCCTGCGGGTTTTCCACCACCCCATAATGGGTGAGATACATGCGCTCCGGATTCAGCGACAACAGCTTTTCGATGGACGCTTTCAGGGCCGGCGGGTCGAACTGCACCGGAGTGGTCGTAGGCATAATGAAGGGCCCGCTGGCCGTGGTCAGCGGCGGATAGGAAAGGCCGAAGGTATCACCGGTGAAAATGCCACCGGAGGCCGGGTCATGCACACAGAAGTGGTGGCGGGCATGGCCGGGGGTATCGTAGAACACCAGGCAGCGCTCCCCGACCTGGGCCTTGTCGCCGTCGTTCATGGTGCGCACCCGGCTTTCCTCCACGGGGAGGATGTCACCGTAAATTTCAGCAAACAGCTTTTCGCCATACACCGCTGTGGCGCCGGCCTTGAGTTTGGACGGGTCGATCATGTGGCGCGCGCCACGGGGATGCACCAGCAGCGTGGCCTCCGGCAGCGCTTCCATCAGGCCACCGACGCCACCGGCATGGTCCAGATGCACATGGGTGGGAATCACATAGCGCACCGCGCACCGGTCAATGCCCCGCGACTCCAGCAGCGACAGGATAATCGGCACGGTGTTGTGAGTGCCGGTTTCGATGATGGCGAACTCATCATTGCTCTGGAGCAGGTAACAGGCGGCCAGTTCCTCACGCACCATGGCCGTATCGATACGGGTAATGCCGTGGCCAAGGTCCTGATAAGTCTGAAACGGCATGAACGTGGCTCCTGACGTGACTGCGTAACAACCTGCCTTACGACTATACGTCAGGCGCAATCCCGCGCCCAATCGACTTTGGTGACATGAGTACAGAGGGGGGAGCCTGGTTCACAGCCATTGGCGCCCTGCTCGCCTGCGAAAGATTACCCGGCTTCATTGCCCAGTTGCCGCCGCCACTCCCGTGGCGACAGCCCCGTCCAGCGTTTGAAAGCCCGGGTAAAGTTGGCCGGGTTGAGGTAGCCCAGCATTTCGCCGATGCGGCGAATTTCCAGTTCCGGGTCGCGCAATAGCTGGGCGCTGTCACGCCGGCGCGCTTCCTCCAGCAGTTGCTGGTAACTGTAACCCTGCTCCTGCAAGCGGCGTCGCAGCGTTCGCGGTGTCATGTGCAGTGCGTTGGCCAGCCCTTCCGGCGACAGATACCCCTCCCGCCCTGGCACCAGCGCGGTCCGTACACGCCGCAGCACATCACTGCCCGCGGCAATCAACACGCTTTCACGTTCGCACTGGGCCAGCGCCGTTCGCAACGCCTCGGGATTGGCGGTCTGCAAAGGGGTGTCCAGTATGGCCAGGTCCCCGTCCAGCGCCATGCCCACCCTGGGCATACCGAAGCGCACGGCAGGCAAAGACGGGATGCCGGGGTCAAAGGTTGCCGAGGTGTCGTGCTGCAACCAGAACTCCACCGTGATCGGTGCCTGGGGCAACAGAAACTCGATGCCGCGGAACATGCTGGTCAACATGGAACTGAACAGCAGTTGTTGCACCCTGGCCGGGGCATCCACTTCCGGCACCAGCTCCAGAAACACGCGCCGTGTCTGTTCATCGACCGCAAACAAGGCACCACGGCCTCGCAGATGCCAGTACTTCTCCAGAATGCGGATGGCATGGCGGGGGGTATCAGCACACATCAAGGCATAGCCCAGGCTGCCATGGGCAGTCAGGGGCATTCGCTGCCCGGACGCAAACCCCAGGTTGTCGTCCCCGGTGTGCTCCAGTACCGACGCCGCAATGCGCATGACCGCCTGCAACGAGACCCGACCTGCCGGGTCGTCCAGCTCGGTGGTAGCAATGCCCGCCGTCCGCAGCACCAGCTCTTGCGACGCCCCCGCCGCCACCGCTGCCTCCACAAAGGCTTTTGGGTAGGTAACGGACTGGGTTGGCTGACGGGTCCAGGCTGGCAGCGTCGCCAGGTGGTTTTCCATCTGCTCCATCAAATCCATTCGCGCCATTTGGCCACCAATGATAATTATTATGTCCGTGCAGAATCTCACGCTCCCCACAGCGGAACCAGTACCGTATGGGCCATATTGAGACAAAAGGGCCACCCACGGCCGCAAAGGAGCACGACCATGAACGCCATTGTTCCCATCAATCAGGACAAGAAACGCAAAGGGCTCATCGGTACCGTACGCACCGTCGCCAGCAAGACGCCCAAGGGCATGATTCCCCGGATCCGTCGTCCCCAATTCGAGTTCGCCGAGAATGACCTGCCCCGTTACTGGTGGGACAACAACCCGGTGAAGACCCTGCTGCTGGCCGCCATGTCCGCGGGCTTTCCGCCCGGCGAGCGCTTCTTTATCGATTCGGTCCGCCACTATGAAAAGCAGATCACCGACCCGGAGCTGAAAAAAGCCATCAAGGGTTTCATCGGCCAGGAAGCGCACCACTCCCGCGAGCACGAGATGCTGAACGGCTTCCTGCAGGAACGCGGCGTGGACCTGGCGCGGCTGGAAAACGAAATCCTCGGCTTCATGAACTGGATGCGTAAACACCTGAGCCCGGAACGCCAGCTCGCCCATACCGTGGCAGTGGAACATTTCACCGCGCTGATGGCCGAGGAGTTTCTTCTCAAATACGACGCCCTGGACGAGATGGACCCGCGCATGGCCCCGGTCTGGGCCTGGCATGCCATCGAGGAATCCGAGCACAAGGCAGTGGCCTTCGATGTCTACAGGGCCGTAGGCGGCAGCGAATTTGCCCGCGTTACCGAAATGATGCTGGTGAGCGTGCTGTTCCCGCTATTCACCAGTGTGCATCTGGTACAACTGATGAAGGAAGACGGCCAGCTCACCAACATGAAGGCCTGGGGCAGCACCCTGAACTACATGTGGGGCAAGCCCGGGGTATTCCGCAAACTCCTGCCGTCCTACTTCAAGTTCTACAGCCCACGCTTCCACCCCTGGAATCACGACGCCCGGGACCTGGTGGAAAAAGCCACACAAAAATGGCTGGGTGACTGGAGCTGAGACCTGCCAGGGACACGCATACCTGAGCGTGTCCCTTCTTTTTCCCTGTTACACAAACGGGGCTTGCGGGAAACAGGGTCACACCGCTCCCTGGCCATTTCTCCGCCGGAGCTAAACCGGCAAAGCGCTTTCAGAGAACCACTGCAGAATAGCCTCGCGCTGACGCTGACTGTGAGGGTGGGCCAGCAACCCCTCCACCAGGAAGGTGCCCACCGTGGCCAGCATGGTCGCGCGTTCCTGGGCCACACCGTCCGCTTGCAGGGTATGGATCACCGCCGCCTCCACAAAGCGGTGGAACTGGTCATGCCATTCGCGGATCACCGCGGACTGCTCCAGCCGGGCATGCACCGTGGTGACCAGTTCGCGGCTCTGCTCGAATTCCCGCAACGCCCAGGCCATCTTCTCTTTCAGGGGTTTGTCCACGATGGACGGCAGCTGGGCCAGGGCCTGTGACATCTGCCGGTTGAGTACGGCCACCAACAGTTCGTCCTTGCTGGCGTAGTACCAGTACAAGGTATTCGGGGCCACCCCCAGCTCCCGGGCAATACGGCTCATGGACGTACCGTCGTAGCCCAGGGACAGGAACAGCCTGGCTGCTGTGCTCTCCAGCTCGTCCTGCTTTACCTTCAGATCGATATCGCGCTTGTTCTTGGCCAAGGGGCCCTCTCCCACAGTCTGTCCGGTCATCTTGTATGGTATTCAAGAATGCTAGCCTTCGCTCTTGAATGCCATACAAGAAATATGGAGCCCCACAATGCTTACCCTGCGACACAGCCCCCAAGACCTGGCCTGTGACAGCCAGCGAACCGGTTTTTACTCCGACGGAACCTGGTGTGCAGCCACCCTGCACCGGCCAGCGAAAGCTGCTTCGGAAACACTGCCAGCAATCCTCATGCTGCACGGCTGGGGCGGCATTCAGGATGCGCTAACGGTGTCCTACTACGAGGAATTTACCCGTGCGGGGTACGCGGTGATGACCTTTGATTATCGCGGCTGGGGCGACAGTGCCGGCCTGCCGCGACACGTCATTTCCGCCCGCCAGCGGGTAGCTGATGGCGACGCCGCCCTGGCCTTCCTGAAAAGCCAGCCGGGCATTGATCCCCATCGCATCGTGCTGTGGGGCTCGTCCTTTGGTGGTGGGCACGTGGTGGAGCTGGCCGCCGAACACCCGGAACTGGCCGGGGCCATTGCCCAGGTTCCCATGCTCGATGGCATGGCCGCAGTGCGCGCCGTTCCCTTGCCACGACTGCTGCGCTTTGGACTGTACGCCATGGCCGACCTGCTCAAGCCGGGCCAGCCGATTTACCTGCCCGTGGTCAGCGAACCCGGGGCCTTTTCCTCCATGGACCGGGACGATGCCGGCAAGGCACTGCAACTGGCCGAAACCAGTATCGGCCGTCGCTACGACAACCGCGTGGCGGCACGCTCCATGATGACCATGGGCCCCTACCGTCCTTTCAAACGCCTCAAGGACATCCGCATACCGACCCTGCTGCTCGGCGCCAGCCAGGATTCCGTCGCCCCCTTTGTGGAAAGCGCCATCCGCGACATCAACAATCCCAACCTGATCATCGACAGCATTGACGCCAACCACTTCGAACCCTATTTCGAACCGGTATTCAGCAACGTGATCCGCCAGCAGCTGGCGTTTCTGGAAGGGCTGGCCGGCTCGGTACAGCCGGCAAATCACAGGCAGAGCGCCTGAATGTCAAAGGCTGGACAGCCCCTTCTCTCACTGATGGGTTCCCTTCTTTTCTCACCGGGAAGGTCGCTTGCAGATCAGCCCTTCAGTGGCGGGTCAGTGGGCGGGGTCGACCCGGTAGCTATCCACCAGGTCTCTCGCCTGTTCCCGCTCCGCCTGGATCTGGCTTTTCCAGCCTTTTAGTTTCGGGGTCAGCCGGGTGACACCAATAAAGTAGGCCAGATCCCGATAGGCTTCATACTGCTCCTCGCTGTACCAGATATCCGCCGTGGTGTTCTGCGGGAAGGCATTGTGCTGGCCTGCCTCACTATCGTAGTAGCGGGCCACATTGCAGGAGTAATGCGCCGCATCCTCGCCCAGGTCCGCCAGCGAGGTCAGGCAGGCCTGGTCGGGCTGGGCGGCAAGATTGTCGGCCACCATCCTTTCGTCCAACGATAACTTCACATAAAGAATCCGGCTGGGCTCCTGCCAGGGGAAACCGGTTGCGGTCAGTTCAAATACCCCGGCGCCCTGGCGCTGGATATAATCACCGGCCAGCGGGCAGTGGCTGGACTTTCCGTCTTCGGCACACGCCAGCGTAATTCCCAGGTTGGTTTCCAAGTTGCCCCGGATGCGCTTTAGCGATTCGAATTCGTAGTCGGGATCATGCTCGGCATCCACCACCACGATTCGCTTTGTGCCCCGCTCGATCAGAGAATACAGCCCCAGGTTCTCGGCATGGCCACCATCGCTGATACGCAGTGTCGCGTGATACTGCTCCGGCACGACAAACTTCAGGGGAAACCCGCCCAGCAGCTTGTAGGTCCAGAACCAGACACTGCCCATGGGCCCTTCCTGGGTAGCGGGGTTGCGCATCTTGTAGCCGAGATTCACGTTGGCGGCGGATACAAAGAAATCCCCCACACCCCGCAACTGCCTGGCGCCTTCATCCACCGCCGCACCGGATGTGGCAACCGCTTTGGAAAAGGAAATCGGGGCCAGTAACTGCTGTTCCGGCTGGTAGCTGGTATGGGCCGAGCCCCACTGCACCGGAGAGAACGTGAAGACACTTTTCTCCAGCGAGGCCATGTCGTAATTCTCGTCGTCATCGATAAGACTGTATGGCCGAATCAGCTTGGCGTTGATGATCGGCAGGGACAATGGCGGCACATAGTCTCCCGCCTCGGCAAGCGCATCCGCACAGGTGTTATAGGCCAGCGCAAACTCCCGCAGGTGGCGAAAATCCAGTTCCTCGGTTTGGGAAGCCGGGCGCCATATCAGCACGCTGCCATTGCGGGCGTTCATGAACTGGTCGGGCTCATGTTCGAAGTAATCCACATAGGCATCATGGTTGGCATTGGGCGCCAGGCCATAAGCCCGCTCCAGCCCTTTCCGGTAGGCATTGGTAAACACCGAGCCATTAATGAGTCGCAGATTCAGAAAACCATCCGTCACCCAGTAGAAAGGCAGCGACACCACGTGGGAGGCAATCAGCCCACCGCTCTCAATGGCCTGTATGGCCCCGTTGCTGGAATAGTTGATGATGTCTGACTGGGCAGCAATATGACGCTGATAGGCATCATCCGACAGGATGTTGCCGTCCGTCCGCGACAGGAAAAACGGCGCCAGATTTTCCACGCCCTGATCATCGCCATGTTTTTCTGCCACCTGCTGGCAAAAAGGCGTGGACGCCACATCGGCAGCACCGGCCATATCACTGAGCACGCTGGCGCAGAATTCCCGATTCCTGTCGGGCAAGCCTGTCGTCTTTTCATCATCGCGCTTCTGCGTGGACATGGTCCCGTAGAAACGCTGCGACATCAGCCAGTAAGAGGTGTAACCACCGCCGGACACCGACGAGATGGCATCCGCCTCCTCCAGCAAGCCGGCCTGATTAAGCGCCTTCAACACCCCCATGGAAAACGAGGCGGAACGGGCCCCGCCCCCTGACAAGGCGATCGAAAATGCATCTCTGGGATAAGGGGTGCCGGAAGCCGTATCCTCCAGGCAGCGCTGCAAGGCAGCGGTAGGCTCACCTCCCTCGTAGCCTTTCACCCCAAATCGCAGTAGCAGTTCCTGGCAGAAACGGCTGCGCAGATAGTCTTGCTGATCTTCGGCAGTGACGGCCTTGTCGCCGGATGCGCCGGTGATCTGCGATAAGCGGTCTGGTGTGTCATGCGTAGCACAGCCGGACAGGACGGCAGACAGCACCGTGCCCAGCAGGCAGGCCGTGAAGTTCCTTTTCATGGTATTGATCCCCGTTTGTTATATTTTTCTTACCGCAGTATGCGCTTCCCGAAGGCCGCAAATAAAGATAGCGGATTCACCATCATGGTGGCGGAGCTGGCCCTATCCATCATAGCCGCCATCGTTCACGTCCGGCTGATGCCGGAACCGGTATAACCTGGGCATGATATCCCAACCGTCCATGGCACCCCCCGACTGGCTCAACGATTTGCCCATGCAACCGGGCATCTATCGCTTTTATGGGCAGGCAGGGGAGTTGCTCTACATTGGCAAGAGCATCAACATCCGCCAGCGGGTGAAGAGCCATTTCCAGTCACGCCGGCAATCACCCAGGGCCCGCCGGATGTGCCAACTGACAGACCATGTCGATTACACCCTGACCGCCGGAGAACTGGGCGCACTTCTGCTGGAAAATCGCGAGATCAAACAGCGGCAGCCCATCTTCAACCGGCGCCAGCGGCGCTATCGGCAACTGCATACCTGGGTACTGAACACCTCGGAAGCCGGTTTTCTTGCTCCTGTACTGCACCGCCCTGCCGGGCAAATACCTCTGTGGAGCCAGGACAGCTATGGTTTATACCGCAGCCCCCGGCAAGCCCGCCTGGCCCTGGAGCACTGGATCAAACGATATCGACTCTGCCCAGGGATTTGCGGGTTGGAAGGCGGTAACGGGCCGTGTTTTTCCTTTCAGCTGGGCCGCTGTCAGGGCGCCTGTTGCGGCAAGGAAAGCGCCGCCAGCCACAACCGCCGACTCAAGCAGGCATTACAGGAACACCAGATTCAGGCATGGCCGTATAACGGCACCCTGGTGATCCGGGAGACGGGAAAGGACAACGATGACTACCACCTGATTCACCAGTGGTGCCATCTGGCCACCCTGGATCATCCACCCGGAGGAACGGATCTGCACGCCCAACACGATATCTGTTTTGATCTGGACAGCTACCGAATGCTGCTTCACTTTCTCAACCGGGGCATTGAGCATTTCGTCATGCCGTAATCCGTCTTCACGGCCCGTTATCCCTGCCCGGCCATACTGACCTGATGGCAATATCCAACGCTTCGCCTCGTATACGCCTGATCACCGGCGCCAGTTCCGGCATCGGCCTGGCCCTGACCCGGCATTGGCTGGGCCGTGACACGCCGGTGATCGCGGTAGCCCGGCGGGCGTCCTCCTGCCTTGCCCTGCGGGATCTGCAAAAACAGGGAATGCCTCTTCACTGCATCAATACGGATCTGACCGACGAAACCGCATTGGGCAAACTGGCTCGGCAATTACAGCAGGCCCCTCTGCTCCCCGAACAGATCATTAACTGCGCCGGCCATCTTCACGATAACCAGATAGGGCTGAAGCCGGAAAAACGGCTGGAAGATGTGACGATGGAGAAGTTACAGCAAAGTTTTCTGCTCAATGCCTTTGCGCCGATTCTATTGGCCAAACACCTGATCCCCCTCATGCCGCAGGATCGCCCCACCGTCTTTGCCAGTCTGTCTGCCCGGGTGGGCAGCATCGCGGACAATCATCTGGGTGGCTGGTACAGCTATCGCGCCAGCAAGGCGGCACAGAATCAGTTACTGCGCACCCTGGCCATCGAGACTCGGCGCCGTCACCCCAACTTGTGTGTGCTGGCTCTGCATCCCGGCACCACGGATACGCCACTTTCGAAACCTTTTCAACGCAATGTACCGGCACACAAACTGTTTTCCCCGCAACGGGCGGCGCGGCAACTGGCCACCCTCATTGATGGCGCCGGCGAAAAGGACCATGGACGCTTTATTGCCTGGGATGGCAGGGACCTACCCTGGTAGGCGAATTCAGCCTTTCTTCGACAGGGCCAGCAAATCGCTGGCGTAGGCATTCACATCAAAGGGGGTCGTCTTCTCGGCACTGGCGGCAATATGGCGGGCCAGTACCTGGGCCATCTGGCTCAGGGCGTCATCATGATCCAGCCCTTGAGACGTCAGGGCCATCATCACCAGGCCGGCTTCCCGCGGGTGCCCTTCGGCAATCTGGTTTTCGATGGCTTCTACCAAGGCCCCGTGGGCAAAATCATCTTCTGCCTGTTCCATATCGTTCATGTTCACTCCTGAAATGGGTCTATCAGCCAGCGAGCCCACACACAGTCGGCACTCGCCGGCGGGCGGCGCGGAACTTTCCACGTAACGCACCCGGTGGCGTGGACCGCCCCGGTGACTGGAGAACTGCAGATGGCCTGCCTTGCGGTCACCGTCATCCTGCTCATCCATGTTCGCGCCCTGCCCTGTTCACCTGGCCCCATTCTACACCGCTGCCGGATAGACTGCGTTGCTAGCGCACCCCACCCTTTTCCTGCTTCATCCGCGTCGACGCGATTTTCATCAAGCGCCTGAACTGCCCACATTCCAGATGACTGGGAGCCTGGCACCTGGCCGCATGGCGCAGGCCATCACGCATGGCCGACAGTTTGCGAATGGTGCGATCCAGCTCGTCGGCCTTGGCGGTCAGTGCCTGGCGATCAATGCTGGGTTCCCCACGGGCATCAAACATCTGGCCAATTTCATCCAGGGAAAAGCCGGCCGACCGGCCCAGAGCGATCAGCGCCAACTGGTCCAGCACGCTCGGCGCAAACAGGCGCTTCAACCCGCTTCGCCCCGTGGAGGCAATCAGCCCCTTCTCCTCGTAATACCGCAAGGTGGATGCCGGCACACCGGAATGTCGAACCACTTCGGAGATATCCATAAAGGCTTGACCTCAAGTCAGCTTGAAGTCGTACCTTACCACTATCACGCTCTTGAGGAAGCCCCATGGATACCATCGCCGAGACACTGCCAGCCATCATCATTACCGGTATCACCGCCACCCTGGTCATGGATGCCTGGAGCTGGCTCCGCCAGCCCTTGCTGGGTGTCGCACCCCCCAACTACGCGCTGGTGGGCCGCTGGCTGCTGCACATGCGTCACGGTCAGTTCCGGCATCAGCGAATCGCCGATGCCGCGCCAGTACAGGGAGAAAGCCTCGCCGGCTGGCTGTTCCACTACCTCACCGGCCTGGTGTTCGCGGCCATCCTGCTACTGCTCTGGGGCGCCAACTGGATCGACCATCCCACCCCGGGCCCGGCCTTGCTGGTGGGCATCACCACCGTGGCCGCCCCCTTTCTGCTAATGCAGCCGGGCATGGGCGCCGGCATCGCCGCCAGCCGCACCCCGCACCCCAACGCCGCACGGATACAGAGCCTGCTGACCCATGGCGTGTTTGGAATGGGGCTGTATCTGGGAGGCTGGGCGGCCCACTGGCTTCAGGGATAGACACTGGGCCAATGGCTTCGCCATGCCCATAGCCTGGTTGATTCCGCAGCGCCCTCTCAAACAGGCCGCCAGGCGTCAGCCTTGCTTCAGCCAGTCCGTCAGTCGGGTCGCCAGGGAATCCAGCACCAACTCACCATCCACGGTCGGCGGCGCCATCAAGACCAGATGTATCAACGTCCCGGAGGCCGAGGTCGCCATCAGATAAAGCGTTTCGGGAGCCACCTTGAGGCGGTATTGCTGGCGGGTTTTCTGCAAACCGGTCTGCAGGACACGGTACAACTCCTGCTGCAACTGACGGGTAGCCGGCAACTGGTGCAGGTAAGGCACCTGAAAGACCAGCACTCGCAACAACCGGCGATGCTTGCACATCAAGCCATGGAGTGCGCCCAGAAAATGGCGCATGGCCACCTTCAGGTCATGGCGATGATCGGTGAGATCCAGCCGTCCGTGCAACAGCGCCGTGGTCTCCGCCAGCATATCCTCGGCCAATCGCGCCACGATGGCTTCCTTGCCGGGGAAGTATTCATACACCGAGCCAATACTCACCCCCGCTACCTCGGCCACCGCATTGGTGGTCAGCCCGGCATAGCCCCGCTCTTCCAGAATCCGAGCACAGGCCTGCACCATGGCTTTTACCGACGCCCGTGAACGCTGCTGGGACGGCACCTTTTTCATCGCAAAGTCAGTGACTTTCCGCTTTTCAGTACGCATGCGATCACCGCTTCTCCGCCAGTGAAAATCCGAGTTTTTCCGAGTATATGCTCAGATTAGAATGACAGCATTCAAGGCAAGCGGAAAGCACCATGTCCAATGAATTGAAGTTCCGGGTACCCCGGGTTCAACCCTATTTTTCCCGCCTGAAAAACCACTGGACCTGGACTGCCAAGAGCCTGCTCACGCCGAGCCAGGCCCTGCGCGAACGGGTGCAGGGTAAGGTGATCCTGCTCACCGGTGCCAGCTCCGGTATCGGGGAACAGGTGGCCGACAAGCTGGCGGACGCCGGCGCCATCCTGCTGCTGGTGGCACGCAATCGCGACAAGCTGGAGATGATCGCCAGTGCCATCCAGCAACGCGGTGGCCAGGCTTTTGTATACCCCGGTGACCTGTCGGATCTGGAAACCTGCGACCGCATCTGTGAACAAGCCCTGCAGGATCACGGCCGTGTGGACATCCTGATCAACAACGCCGGCCGCTCCATTCGCCGTTCAATCAAGTTCACCTACCACCGCTTTCACGATTACGAGCGCACCCTGCAGCTCAACTACCTGGCCTCCATTCGCCTGGCCATGAACCTGCTGCCCGGCATGGAAGCCCGTGACGAAGGGCATATCATCAATGTGTCCACCGTCGGCGTGCAGGCCAACCCCGCGCGTTTTTCCGCCTATCTGGCCTCGAAATGGGCCCTGGAAGGCTGGACCTGGGTGGCGGCCAACGAGTTTGCCCACACCGGCGTGCGCTTCTCGTCATTGAATTACCCGCTGGTGCGCACCCCCATGATTGCGCCAACAAAAATCTACAGGTACATGCCGGTAATGTCGCCGGAAACCGCCGTGAACTGGATGCTCGATATCATCATTACCCAGAACAAACGCAAGCTGGGCATCTTCGGCAAGGGCGCGCTGGCCATGTACTACCTGCTCCCCAAAACCTCCGAATCCATCGTCAACCTCAGCTACCAGAGCGTGTTCGAAGAGCCGCCGGCCAATTACCTGTCCAGCAAGGTGCGCGCTGGCAATGCGGCCAATACCGCCTCGGGCAAACGACAACACCGGGCCTGACACTCTCGCGCGCCACAAGCCGGTGGCAGGTGTACCTGAAAGGACCAGCAGAAAAACATCATGCCGGAGTTATTCAGAGGCTCCCTGACTTAATCAACGGGCAACTCACCCAAATGCGTGATTATTAGCCCTCCCTCTTTATGCTACTTTTGGCATTACAATCAAAATGCAGCCCGTCTACAGCGGGCACCTGAATCATTGGGGGAAAGATCATGAAACTCTGGCGGCATATGTCAGCACTGCTTGTGCTGACAGGCTTGTTCCTGTCTGGCCATGCGGCGGCGGCCAATATACAAATCGACGGGTTTACCCCTGTCATTGGCAGCGCCTCACGCAACATCGCCCCTCTGCCTGCCGGCACCACCACCAACGCCTACAGCTTCAGCGAATCCGGCGGGCAGGCTCTGCTGACCCTGGGGGGTAACGGCAATACGCCAGGGGCCGTGGAACTCATTTACAATTTTTCCTCGCCGATTGATCTCACCGACGGCCACACCAACGACCAGTTTTTCATGGTACTGGACGAGGTGATTCGCCCGGCCGCTCCAGATGGTTCCTCCGCTCTGCATGTGAGCATCAGCGTTACCGGTGGCGGGCAGTCAGGCACTTACGGCACAGGCATGGGGGAAGCACCAAGCGGCCACTCCATTGCGCTCAACTTCTATTGTGACGTCAACCCAGTCTGCTTTTCCGGCGCTCCGGATTTCACCAGCGTCACCCAAATCAAGGTGTACCTGGCATTCCCCACCAACTACGCCGATGCCGGCGACACCTCCCAGATACGGATGGATTCCATCTATGTCACCCCGGGCGGCGGCAGCTTCCCGCCGGAATTCACCACCGCGCCAGCAAGCGCCACCTACCGCGAAGGCGTGGCTGGCAGCCCGGTACAGTTCGCCGCCACAGGCATCCCGGAACCGGACATTACCCTGTCCGGCAGCCTGCCCCCGGGGGTCACCTGGAATGGCAGCACCCATCAGCTTGGAGGCACCCCGGCAGCCGGCAGCGGCGGCGTCTATAGCTTGCAGGTCAAAGCGTCCAGCAGTGTTGGCACCCTCACCCGCGCCTTTACGCTGACCGTGGAAGGTCCGCCCAGCATCACCAGCAACGCCTCCACCACCTTCCAGGAAGGCCAGCTCGGCCAGTTCACGGTTACCGCGACAGGCTACCCGCAGCCCACACTGACCCTGAGTGGCGCCTTGCCCGATGGCCTGAGCTTCAGCCCCGCCGGCGAACTCAGTGGCACCCCCACCAACATCACCGGCGACGGCAACTACCCACTGACCGTTACCGCCAGCAATGGCATAGGATCGAATGACACCCAGCACTTCACCCTGACCGTGAACCGCCGGCCCACCGCCAGCGGCTTTACCCTCAACGGCCAGGAAGATACGCCGCTGACCATCCCCGCCATGACCTTCGGCATTACCGACCCGGACGGTCAGACCAATGCGCTGGTACTCGACAGCCTGCCGGCCAACGGTACGCTGCAAAAAGCGGACACCTCCGCTGTCAGCACAGGGACGCCCATGAACCTGGATACGCTGGGCGACCTGACCTTTGTCCCGGACAGCAACTGGTCCGGCGGCACCAGCTTTGCCTGGCACACCACCGACGGCACCCTGGACAGTGAACCGGCCACCGCCACCCTGAATATTGCAGCGGTGAATGATGACCCGGTCATCGCCGAAGGAAGCAGCGCCAGCTACACCACCGACGAAGACCAGAGCCTGTCCGTGACGCTCAATGTGAGTGATGCGGAAAGCACCAGCTTTACCCTGGCGGCAGCGCAACAACCGGAACACGGCACACTGTCGCTGCCTGCCAGCGGCACCACCATCGCCTACAACCCGGATCTCAACTACCACGGCACCGACAGCTTCGTGGTCACGGTTCTGGATGGTGACGGCGGCTCCGCCCAGCACACCTTCAACGTCACCCTGGCCCCGGTGAACGATGACCCCGCCATTGATCAGGGCGACGCCATCACACTGACCATTGATGAAGACAACAGCCCAACGGCCTTTGCCCTGCAACTGGATGCCACCGATGTGGAAGATGGCACCGCCGACACTCTGGTGTGGAACCTGCAGACACCGGCCTCCCACGGCACCGCCAGCGTGGCAGGCACCGGCGCGTCTCCCCAGCTGGATTACTCACCGGACACCAACTACAACGGTAACGACAGCTTCGTTGTTCGTGTCACCGACAGCGGCGGCGGCCATGCGGACTTCACCGTCAACCTGATCATCACTCCATTCAACGACAGTCCGGCCATTACTGGCACCCCGTTCGCCACCGCCGTGGAAAATGTCCCGTGGAGCTTTACGCCTACACTGGACGACCCCGAAGGCGATGCGCTCACCACATCCATCACCGGCCAGCCCGCCTGGTCCTCCTTCGACAGTCACACCGGCGGCCTCAGTGGCACACCCAGCAATGCGGACGTGGGCAGCCAGTCCAACATCACCCTGACGGTGGATGATGGCAACAGCACCGCAACCCTGGAGTTCTCTGTCACCGTGCTGGCCGATTTTGATGGCGACACCATCCCCGACGTGGATGACAGCGACATCGATAACGACGGCATGACAAACGATTTCGAGACCAATGCCGGCCTCGACCCCTATGATGACAGCGACGCCGATGGCGACCTGGATGGTGACGCCGTCACCAACCGGGAAGAACACGACAACGGCTCCGACCCCACCGTGGATGATTACGCTCCACAACTGGCCGCCGCCAGTACCGTGCACGCCGAAGCCACCGGCCTGTTCACCCATATTGAACTGGGCGAGCTGATTGCCGTGGACGGACTCGACGGCGACATTCCCGCCACACCGGACAGTGGCCATTTCTTCCCGGGCGCCCATAGTGTGGACCGTGAAGCCACCGACCAGGCCGGCAATACCGCCAGCACCGCACAACAGGTGAACATCACCCCGCAGGTGAGTTTCGGGCCGCACCCGGTCAGTGCCGAGGGAGACACGGTGACCGTGCGCGTATTCCTTAATGGCCCGGCGATCACCTACCCGGTTACCGTGCCGTTCACTCTGTCCGGCAGCGCCGATGCCGCCGACCATGATCTGGCCGCCGGCGCCATCACCATTGCCTCCGGCACCGAAGGCAGCGTGGACGTCACCTTCGTGGATGATGGCGCCGGGGAAGACACCGAAACCCTGCAGCTAATCATGGGCACCCCCACCAATGCCGTGCCCGGCCAACGCACCGAGCAGCACATTGCCATTCATGAAAACAACGTGGCACCGACTGTCTCCCTGTCCGCCAGCCAGAACGGACGGCAGACACGGCTGATTATCCCCGCCGATGGCCCGGTGACCGTCACCGCCACGGCGAGCGATGCCAACCCGGCAGACAGCCTCGACACCGACTGGAGCGCCAGTGACAGCACACTGGTGGACACCGATGGCGACAACCAGACCTTCACCTTTGATCCCGCCATGCTGGACGAAGGCACACACACCGTGGCCCTTACCGTGTCCGATGGCGCTCTTTCCAGCGACACCACCCTGGCCTTGCAGGTGCTGGCAACCGCCCCGCTTCTGAGCAGTAACGACAGCGACGGCGACGGCACCGCCGATGACGTGGAAGGTTTTGCGGATGCCGATAACGACGGCGTTGCCGACTATCTCGATGCCATGGCCCTGCCCAATGTGCTGCAGACAAAACCGGCACAGGCCAGCCAATCGCTGCTGGAAAGCGACCCCGGCCTGCAGCTGCGACTGGGCCACACCAGCCTGTCTCTGGGCGACGGCGGTGCTGCCCTGGACCTCCAGACGCTAATGGATGCGTTCAACGTGAACCTGCCGGGCAACGTGCACCCTCACGAGTCTGGCAACGCCATCGACATCGTCATTGAAGGTCTGTCCGACAGTGACGGCAGTGCCACCCTGATCGTGCCGCAGGACAGCCCCATCCCGGCCAATGCCCGCTTCCTGGTACTGGGCGCTACTGATTGGAAGACCCTGACCACCGTACGCTCCGCTCCGGGCGTTCCGGGCTACTGTCCCTCTCCGCAGGACAGTCGCTACCGGGATGGACTCCACCGTGGTGACCTCTGTGTCAGCCTGACGGTGACCGATGGCAGCCAGCATGATGCCGATGGCAAGGCCAATGGTCGCATCAGCCTGCGTGGCGGCGTTGTCAGTGCGGAAGCCAGCCGCGAGAGCAACCTGCCGCCCGCCCCGTTCGGCGATGGTGGCAGCACCGCCCCCCTGCTGCTGGCCCTGTTGGCGGCACTGGGGATGACCCGCCGGCGAGCCCGCGCTGCCTGATCTCTCCCGCCACAACGGCATGGGCCGGATTCGTCCGGCCCATGCCCCCAATACCGGTCACAGGAAAGTCTGATCCATCCCACCCCCTCGCGATGCCAAACATCGCGCCCCTGTCAGCCTTTCTCACCCGCACCACACCCACCAGAAAACCTCCCCGGCTCCCCCGGCGGGCAGACTCTCCGTTACACTGGCGGCCTCAACATGAGTTTCCACACAGGGCACGCCACATGACCACACTACTGCTGAACCTGCGCCAGGTACCGGACGACGAGGCCGAGGAAGTGCGCGCCCTGCTGGAGGAACACGATATTCTCTTCTATGAAACCACGCCGAGCCTGTGGGGAATTTCTGCCGGCGGTATCTGGCTGACCCGCCCCGAGGACCGGGAACGGGCCAAGGCCCTGTTGGCCGATTACCAGCAGGAACGGGCTCGCCGACAACGGCAGCTATTCGAGGAAGCCCAACGCGATGGCACCGCGCCGACCCTGGGCCAACGACTGCGGGAAGAGCCGATGCGCGCCCTGGGTGCCCTGATCGCCGTACTGGTATTGCTGCTGGTGACTCTGCTGCCGTTCGTCACTCTGGGAGAGTAGCCGTCAGCGGGAAGACAGCCGGCCCTCGTTGTTGGCATTAAAGGCTTCCACGGTGGCATTCCAGTCTTTTACCGCCCGGTTCTCCCGATCATCCGCCTCGACAATGCAGGTTTGCAGGCACTGCCGGTAACTGTTCATCTTGCGCTGGTAGGAAGCGAGCTGGTTTTTGGCGTACTTCATCTGCGCGGATTCCGCCGTTGCGCCGTCAGGAATCTCCGGGGCGTTCGGCAGATAGCAGGTACAACGGGCGGACGCATTCATCGATACAGCCAAAAGCCCGCACGCCAACAAGGCCAGGCAACATACTCTGTTCATTGTCCCCTCCATGAAACCCTTCTTGTTATCGCCATGGCAGCGAGCCATGGCGATAACAAGTGCACCAGCTTCACCAGCCGGACTCTACGATCAAACGCACAAAACCCTGGCTGCAAACGGTAACCGGTCACACAAACCATACTTACCGCCTGAAAATTCCGGTGCTAGTCTGTTTGCCAAACATTATTAAAAGAAAAGGATGGGCCCATGGACAACGCGTTCGACTATCTCATCATCGGTGGCGGTTCCGCCGGATGCGCCCTGGCCGGGCGGCTGAGTGAAGATCCGGACACCCGCGTCTGCCTGCTGGAAGCCGGCGGCCAGGGAGACGGCCTGCTGGTCAATGTCCCCGCTGGCGCCGTGGCCATGCTGTCCAAACCCGTCAATAACTGGGTCATGGAAACCGTGCCGCAGAAGGGCCTGAACGGCCGCCAGGGCTTCCAGCCCCGTGGCAAATGCCTGGGCGGCTCATCCGCCATCAATGCCATGGTCTATATCCGTGGCCATCGCGAGGATTACGATCACTGGGCGGCCCAGGGCAATGACGGCTGGTCCTATGACGACGTGCTGCCCTACTTCCGCCTTAGCGAACACAACGAACGCCTCGACAACGACTACCACGGCACCGACGGGCCGCTGTGGGTCAGCGACAGCCGCACCGGCAACCCCTTCCAGGGGTATTTCCTGGAAGCCGCCAAAGAGTGCGACATCCCTATCACCGATGATTTCAACGGCGCCGAACAGGAAGGGGCCGGGGTCTATCAGGTCACCCAGAAAGACGGCGAACGCTGGAGTAGCGCCCGGGCCTACCTGTTCCCCCACCTGGATCGCGCCAACCTCACCGTGGAAACCAATGCCCATGTCCAGCGCATTCTGTTCGAGGGCAAACGCGCCGTGGGGGTGGAATTCAAACAGGGCAAACAGTTACGCACCGTCCGCGCCGACAAGGAAGTGCTGCTCTCCGCCGGCGCCTTCCAGTCACCGCAGTTGCTGATGCTCTCCGGCGTGGGCGACGAACAGGAACTGAAAAAACACAATATTCCGTTGGTCCATCACCTTCCCGGTGTGGGCAAGAACCTGCAGGATCACCCGGACTTCATTTTCGGCTACACCACACAAAGCCCGGCCACCTTCGGTTTTTCGCCGGGAGGGATCTGGCGGGCACTCATGGCCATGCGCACCTACCGCAAGGAACGACGCGGGCTGTGGACCTCCAACTTCGCCGAGGCCGGCGCCTTCCTGAAAACCAAACCGGAGCTGTCGGCCCCGGACATCCAGCTACACATGGTCACCGCCCTGGTGGATGACCATGGCCGCAAAAAACACTTCACCCAGGGCTACTCCTGCCACGTCTGCCTGCTGCGCCCGCGCAGCCGGGGCAGTGTGCAACTGGCCAGCGCCAACCCGGATGACCTGCCCCTCATCGACCCGGCCTTCCTGGACGATCCCCAGGACCTGGAAGACATGGTGGCCGGCTACAAGGTTACCCGGGACATCATGGAAGCCCCGTCACTGAAACGCTGGATGAAGAAAGACATGTTCACCGAGAACGTGAAAAGCGACGACGAGATCCGCGAGGTCATCCGCCAGCGCACCGACACCGTCTACCACCCGGTGGGCACCTGCAAGATGGGCACCGACGACAGTGCCGTGGTGGACCCGCAGCTGCGCGTCCACGGCCTGGAAGGCCTGCGCGTCATCGACGCCTCCATCATGCCCACCCTGATCGGTGGCAACACCAATGCACCGGCAATGATGATTGCGGAAAAGGCGGTGGACATGATTCGGGGGCGATCGCGGGTGG
>JAKSCQ010000097.1 GCA_022360555.1 Pseudomonadales bacterium | reverse complement strand
GTATTTCCACAGATGCATCACCGCGCGGGATTCCCGGGGTGTCACCGGCACGCCCATTTTGCGCAGCCCTCCCAACATGACCACGCAGAATCCCAGGTAGGTCGCAACCATATCCACCTGACTGAGGGCCATCCCCCACTTGCTGTCTTCCCAGTCTTCGCGGCCGGCCAGGTTGGGAGGGCTGCGCAAAATGGGCGTGCCGGTGACACCCCGGGAATCCCGCGCGGTGATGCATCTGTGGAAATACACCTGCTGGCTGATGGGGGTGGATGAGAAGTGGTTGGTGGACACGGAGCGCGATGGCATCGTGCTGCTGCACCATACGCTGATGACCCAGAGCCAGCCGGACTGGACCAGCCAGGAACTGGGACAGGCGCTGGCTCAGGAACCGCTTGAACGTCACTTCAGCCGCTTCGAAAAACTGCAGCGCAAGTTGGCCTACCAGAAACATCTGAGCGTGAGTCGCTACTTTCTTGATCGTACCAAGATGCGGCAGCTTGGTTTACCCGAGAGCGTGTCTGCCTGGTACCCGATGGTGACCTTTTTTCCCCGCCTGGCCAGTTATGGGGTGCAGCGCTATATCCCTGGATTGCGGCAATGGCAACAAAAGCTGGGGCGTAGAGCGCAACGGCATGTACTTACGCAGATGTTCGGTGATACCGAGCAGGATCTTATCCGTCCGGGTGCCGATCACCCCGGCCATGTTTGACCTATCAAAGGAGATTGTTGTGTCCCAGCCTCAAACCAAAACCGTATTTATTACCGGCGCCTCATCCGGCATTGGCCGTGCCTCGGCGTTGTATTTTCAGGACCGTGGCTGGCAGGTGGTTGCCACCATGCGTAACCCGGATCAGGCCGGGGAGCTGGCGGCGCTGCACGGTGTGCTGTGCCTTCCCCTGGATGTAAATGACCGTGACAGTATTTATGGTGCGGTGACAAAAGCGATCGAACATTTTGGTGCCATTGATGTGCTGGTCAACAATGCGGGCTATGGATTGATGGGCGCGTTCGAAACCCTGGATGAAGCGCAGATTCTGCGCCAGTTCGACACCAATGTGTTCGGGCTGATGGAAACGTGCCGGGCGGTGCTGCCCCATTTTCGTGAGCGTAAAAGCGGGGTGCTGGTCAATGTGGCGAGCATGGTAGGGCGCGTGCCGTTACCCTTGTACAGCGTCTATAACGCCAGTAAATGGGCAGTCGAAGGGTTCACCGAGGGGCTGGTTTATGAGCTGGCGCCGCTCGGTATCGGTGTCAAGATTATCGAGCCGGGGGCCGTGAATACCGAGTTCTTTGGCCGCTCGGCCGACCGCAAAAACCAGACAGGTGTCGAGAGTTATGCTGAGTACTCGCAGGCTCAGCTTGGCGTGATGGATAAGACCGGGCCGGGTGGGTCGCGCCCGGAAGATGCCGCCAAGGTGATCTATCGGGCTGCCACCGACCGGAGTGCCCGTTTGCGTTACAGCGTGGGGGCTGATGCGCGGATGCTGCTGTTGGCCCGTCGTTTGCTCCCGGAAACCTGGTTTCGCTCCATGATTCGCATGAGTCTCAGTGAGAAAGCCTTCAACAGTGTTGGCAAGCTGCTTTACAAATCCTGACTCTCAGCCCCGGGTTCGTGGTCGGGCAATCCTTTTTAGGCAAGCGGCTGCGAAAGGGATTGCCCGATGACGGGCACTATCGTTCGCCGGGCAAAAAAACGGCCGTCGGGGTGACGGCCTAAGGGGGGGAAGCAATGGGACCCGCCCGGATATCGGGGGAGGTCGGAATCAACGCAATGGTGTGTCGGGGACGACGATCAAATGTCCGTCATCAATAACAACAGTTTAAGAGTGAGGCGGGTGTGAACCCATTAGGCTGGCTTGACTGGTTTGATCGAAAAATCTGATTGGTGTCGCCGTGCAGATTGGGTTTGCCAAAAAATAGGCGCTTTGTATGCATGTGAGGATTTCGCGGGCTCAGACCAGGGACTTGCGCATGCTGTGACGTGTCAGGGAAACGCCGCCCCGTTCCGCCTGTTCTTCACCTTCGCTGTTAAAGCCCATGAACTGGAAGAAATCGTGGGCGGTGAGGCTGGCGTGGGTGGTCAGTTCGGTGAGCCCTTCGATGCGGGCGCCGTCTTCCAGGTGCTGGTAAAGCAGGGTGGCGATGCCGACCCGGGCGGCATCCGGATGGACGTACACCATATTGATGTAGTCACGGATGCGATGGGCAAACCCCACAAGGGCGTCATCCCATTCGGCCACCACGGTGTCCCCTTCACTGAGCATGGAGATCAGGCTGTCGTAGCTCTGGGCGTGGCTCCAGGCATCGCGTTGTTGCTGGTCGTAGTGACTGGCGGCGCTGACCTGGATGGCTTCGCGGAAAATGCCGAGCAGTTTGGGCAGGTCGCTGGCCTCCAGCGGCCGGATCTGGAAGGGCAGCAATAGCGCCATGGGATCGGCCGTGGCAGCGGGCGCCAGCTCGGTCTGGTGCTCGGCGGGAGTCGCGGGGGGAGCGGCAGCCGGCGTTGGTGATCGGTCCATGCCGGTGTCGTGCCGAAACAGCTTTCGCAGCCATTGGATCATCAGGGTTCTGCCCGGGCAGTGTCTGCCTCTTCTGTTTGTGATTTCAGTGCGTCGATCTGTTGGCGCAGGGCTTCCAGATAGGCGTCCTGCTGCTCCAGCAATTCCTGGGTAGTTTGCTGCCGGGCTTGCAGTTCGCTGGCCCTTTCCTCCAGCTCCTGCTGCTCGCGTAAACGGGCATCGCGCTCCTCTTCGGTCAGCAATTGGGCATCGCTGGCCGGTTGTGCCCCGGCGGCTGTCGCCAGCACATACAGCAGGATCAGTAAAACAGCGCGCACGAACATCCCCAAAAAACTGTCGTGAAGGGGAGCCAGCATAGCAAAAACCGGGCAGGAAAGGGGAGGGAGGCGAGTTGCGAAGGGTTGGATTGGGAAAGGCTGCAGAGTTCCCCACCTTCGGTGATTTCTACGAAGCCGCGTAGGAACGGAGCGTAGCGGAGTAACGCCCGTAGGGCGGCCCCGAAGGGGTGAGCGAAGCGAATACAGTCTCTCGGACAGCGAACCGCGCTCGCGCGGAAATCGCCCGGAGGGTGATCAGGCATCTCAGCGCTCGACAGGTCTACCCAGATAATACCGGTGCCACCTCCAACCCTCATTCGCCATGCGAGCATGGCTCCAACGGGGGGCGGGGGGGAGTTGGTAGGAGGGGTATCTTGTCTGCCCGGTTCCGGGACGTGCGTAGGGTGCACTGAGCCTAAGCGAACTGCACCATTGCGGCGTTGGATCGGTGCAGTTCGCCTGAGGCTCAGTGCACCCTACGGGGAGCCCCAAATGCAGGAGGCCGCGTCCGGTGTTCGGGCGCGGCCTCCTTGGGGGTGAGCTGGCAACGTGTTGAGCCCGCGTTGCAGCTTGCCGTTTTCCTACATCATCTGCCGCAGCACATAGTGCAGGATGCCACCGTTCTTGTAGTACTCCACTTCGGCGGCGGTATCCAGCCGGGAGAGGGCCTCCACGGTCTGTTCCTTGCCGTCGCGGCGGAATACCACGGTGACGGTGTCCCCGGGTTTGAGGTCGTTGGACAGGTCGGGAATGTCCACTTCCTCGCTGCCGTCCAGGTTCAGCGTCTTGCGGTCGGTGCCTTCCGGGAACTGCAGGGGCAGCACGCCCATGCCGATCAGGTTGGAGCGGTGAATCCGCTCGAAGCTCTCGGCAATCACCGCTTTCACGCCCAGCAGGTTGGTGCCCTTGGCGGCCCAGTCGCGGCTGGAGCCGGTGCCGTATTCCTTGCCGGCCACCACCACGGTGGGCACACCTTCCTTCTGGTAGCGCATGGCCGCGCCATAGATGGAAATCTGCTCACCACCGGGCAGGTGTTTGGTGAAGCCGCCTTCGATGTCCGGGGTCATCTCGTTGCGGATGCGGATGTTGGCGAAGGTGCCACGCATCATCACTTCGTGATTGCCCCGGCGCGAGCCGTAGGAGTTGAAGTCGATGGGCTCCACATCGTGTCCCTGCAGGTAGTGCCCGGCGGGGGAATCCGCCTTGATGGCGCCGGCGGGGGAGATGTGGTCGGTGGTGATGGAATCGCCCAGCAGTGCCAGAATGCGGGCACCCTTCACCGGCTCCACATCGTCCACCTGGGCGGTGAGGCCGTCGAAGAAGGGCGGGTTCTGGATGTAGGTGGAGCTGCTGTCCCAGTCGTAGGTCTGGGATTCCGGGATCGGCAGGCTCTTCCAGGTCTCGTCGCCCTCGAACACGCTGGCGTACTGGCTGCGGAACATGTCGTTGTTGATCTTCACCAGCTCTTTCTGGATCTCCTCGGAGCTGGGCCAGATATCCTTGAGGTAGACCGGCTTGCCGTCCTGGTCCTTGCCGATGGGGTCGGTATCCAGATCGATCTTCACCGTGCCGGCCAGGGCATAGGCCACCACCAGCGGCGGTGACGCCAGCCAGTTGGTGCGCACGCTCTGGTGCACCCGACCTTCGAAGTTCCGGTTACCGGACAGCACCGACGCCACCACCAGGTCGCCGTCGGCGATGGCCTTGTCGATTTCCGGCGGCAGGGGGCCGGAGTTGCCGATACAGGTGGTACAGCCGTAGCCCACCAGGTCGAAGCCGATATCGTTGAGCGGTTTTTGCAGGCCGGTGACGTCCAGATAGTCCGTCACCACCTTGGAGCCGGGCGCCAGGGAGGTCTTCACCCAGGGCTTGCGGTTCATGCCTTTTTCCGCCGCCTTCTTGGCCACCAGCCCGGCGGCCAGCATGACGCTGGGGTTGGAGGTGTTGGTGCAGGAGGTGATGGCGGCAATCACCACATCGCCGTGGCTCATGTGATGTTTCTTGCCGTCGATGACCACCGGCACATCGCCACCGCTGGGTTCGTGGTTGCCCACGGCGGTCTGGCCGCCTTCGCCCTCCAGCTTGCTGATCTCGTCGTCGTTGAGCTTGAGGGTGTCGGTGACCACATCAATGAAGGTGCGCTTCACGGCGGTGAGCGGTACCCGGTCCTGGGGCCGTTTCGGGCCGGCCAGGCTGGGCACCACATCGCCCAGGTCCAGTTCCAGCACGTCGGTGAATTCCGGGTCCGGATCCTTGCTGGAGCGCCACAGGCCCTGGGCCTTGCAGTAGGCTTCCACCAGGGCAATGGTGTCGGCGTCGCGGCCGGACAGCTCCATGTATTCGGTGGTGCGCTCGTCAATGGGGAAGAAGCCACAGGTGGCGCCATACTCCGGCGCCATGTTGGCAATGGTGGCGCGGTCGGCCAGGGTCAGGTCGGCCAGGCCGTCGCCGAAGAATTCCACGAACTTGCCCACCACGCCACGGCGGCGCAGCATCTCGGTGACGGTCAGCACCAGGTCGGTGGCGGTGATGCCCTCGCGCAACTTGCCGGTGATCTTGAAGCCGATCACCTCGGGAATCAGCATGGCGATGGGCTGGCCGAGCATGGCCGCTTCCGCCTCGATACCGCCCACGCCCCAGCCCAGCACGCCCAGGCCGTTGATCATGGTGGTGTGGGAATCGGTACCCACCAGGGTGTCCGGGTAGGCGTAGGTGTTGCCGTCGTCCGCCTCGGCGGACCACACCCCCTTGGCCAGGTATTCCAGGTTCACCTGGTGGCAGATACCGGTGCCCGGCGGCACCACACGGAAGTTGTTGAAGGCTTTCTGCCCCCAGCGCAGAAACTGGTAACGCTCGCGGTTGCGCTGGTATTCGATATCCACGTTCTCGGAAAAGGCCTGGGGATTGCCGAACTTGTCCACCATTACCGATTGGTCGATCACCAGATCCACCGGGGTCAGGGGGTTGATGCGCGACGGGTCGCCGCCGGCCTTCTTGATGGCATCGCGCATGGCGGCCAGGTCGACCACGCCGGGGACACCGGTGAAGTCCTGCATCAGCACCCGGGCCGGGCGGTAGTTGATTTCCTTGTCGGAGTGCTTGTTTGCCAACCAGCGCACCACCGCTTCCACATCGTCGGTGGTGACGCTGTCGCCATCTTCAAAGCGAAGCAGGTTTTCGAGAAGGACTTTCAGGGAGAAAGGGAGCTTGCTGAGATCACCCCAGCCCTTGTCGGCGACCGTGTTGATATCGAAGTAATGATAGGTCTTGCCGTTGGCTTCCAGCGTTTTCTTGCTGTTCAGGGTGTCCTGGCCAATCCGTGTCACTGCACACCTCCTGGGTCAGAAAAATCCTCGCCAGCCGGGAAGCTGGCGGAATGGACGCGCAGGGCCCATAACACATGGAGCCTGGAACCCTGCGTTATGACTAACAGTCATTTCATACTACGCCCTTATGGCGAGCACATGAAATATCCGGTCATAGGGTTTTTGAATTCTATTCATTGATAAAGTCCCGGGAAGGGAAAACGCCGGGGCATTTGCGCCAATGGTGCCGGCGGGCGGTTGGCGTATGATGGCCCGCCACCCTCAACGGATACGATCCCATGGCTGACACCCACTCCCCCGTCTACCCGCAACGTGGCAATGGCTTTTCCCGGGCGCTGGGACGCGGTTTCCTGCGTTTGCTTGGCTGGCGGCTGGTGGACCCCTTCCCGCAGGTGCCCAAGGCCGTGGTGATCGGCGGGCCGCACACCTCCAACTGGGACGGCATCGTCACCCTGGCGGCGATGATGCAGTTGGGGCTGGATGCCCATGTGATGATGAAGGACAGCGCCTTCAAGGGGCCCACGGGCGGGCTGCTGCGCTGGATGGGCGCTCTGCCCATCGACCGCAGCAAGGCCGGTGGCGTGGTGGAGCAGACCGTGGGGCAATTCCAGAGCCGTGAGCGGCTGGTCATGGTGGTGGCCCCGGAAGGCACCCGTGGTGGCGCCGTTCAGTGGAAAACCGGGTTCTACCGGATTGCTGAACAGGCCGGGGTGCCGATTGTGCTGGCCACGGCGGATTACGCCAAAAAGGAGATCGCCTTTCCCATGGTGCTGGATACCACGGGTGATCTGGAGGCAGACCTGGAGCGGATTTTCCAGTGTTACGCCCGGGTGGAGCCGCGTCATCCGGACAGATTGTCCGCACCGTTGAAGGCCATCCGCGAGCGCCGCTAGCCGGGAGGTTTCAGGTGGGGCGGGAATTCGCAGCGAGAAAGTGATACGGGGCCGAGATCGGACGTCCCGTCAATGCATGCTGAACCGGAGAAAAAACCCTCCCCGCGAGGGGAGGGGAAATCCTCCTCCCGGAGACAAAGGAGAGGAGGGAGGGGTGGCAGGCCGAAGCCCGCCCTCACTGTGTCAGGCCACCCGGGCGGGTGGCCTGCCTGTTGTTGCCGGCCTCAGGGGCAGGCAGTGCCGTTGGTGTAGTCGCTGTCGACCACATTATTGATCCACTGATCAATCAGTGCGGTGGCTTCATCATGGGCCACGCTGCGGGCAATGGGCGGCATCATGCGCTGCGGGCTGTCTTCCGCCGCCACACGACAGGACAGGATCGAGCTGTCCGCGCTGCCCGGCACGACCACATGCTGGCGACCACAGGAGCCGCCGCCGGTGGCCGTCGGCTTCTTGCAGACACCGTAGCTGGCGTTCACCTCGCGGAAGTGATCCAGGTAGTAACCGGTGTTGGAGGCCGCGCCCTTGTCGTTGTGGCAGTGCTGACAGTTCACTTCCAGGTAGGCACGTACGCGGCTTTCGATGTCTGCTGCAGAGTTGGCGGTTTCCCCGCTGTCGCCAGGTACATTCCAGCGCGGCAGATGTTCGATATTGGTCGCCACGCCATTGCTGATCGTCAGCGCCGGCACGCCGGCAAGAATGCCCAGGTTCTTCCACTGCTGTAGCTGGTTTACCTGTGGGAATCCGGCCTGGCCGCTGGTGCCCATGAACGCGGACTCCGGCTGGTAGGCCCGGTTCAGGTTGCGCGGCTTGGGCCCGATCGGGGCGCTACCGGCAGGCTGGTCATCATTGCCGTGGCAGGTAATACACTGATTGGCGTTGGGAATGCTGTAGCTGTCGGTGCTGCCAGTGAGCAGCGTGCCGGAGTCCGCATCCCGGTAATGCCAGGCCGCCGCCACGGTGCCGCCGTTCATTGCCAGACGGGCAACCCGCTTTCCATTTTCTTCTTCCCAGATGTACGGCAGGCCGGTCCACACTGCGCTGCCCTGGCTGTTTTTGCGCTTGATCAGCAGGCGGGTTTCCACCGGCACTTCGGTGCCGTTGCTTTCATCGGTGAAAGCGAAGGTCTTGGCGATCACCGTGCCTTCCGGGAACACAATGGCACCGTTGACGTTATTGCCGTCCTGGCCATCCCGGTACACCGCCTGTTCTCCCTGCGGTACGAAGACCACGCGATACTTGGTGGCGTAATCGGAGAACAGCTTGCTGTTCAGCACGAATGGCTGTCCGCCCTCATTGGGCAGGCTGCGCGGGTCTTCGGCATCGGCGAACAGGTTGTACTGGTCCAGGGTCGGACAGTTGTAATTCAGGGCCGCACGGTTGATTTCGCCTTCTTCCACGTCGGCACTGCAGTAAAAATCCACGACTTCGTCAGAAGGCGCCGGATCGAACTCGCCGCTGGGCTCGAAAGGCGGTATTTCCACCCGCGGCAGGGGCGCCAGGGTCTTGCCGAAGCGGGCCTGACAGTCATGGTCGGAAAGATGGGTGTCCGATGGCATGTTGAGCAGCCCTTCCAGCACATCTTGCAGGCCGGACGGCGACAGAATGGAAAAGTCCTGCTCGGCAATGGCCAGTACCAGTTCCAGACCATCCGTGCCATGGAAGTTCAGGTAGGGGGCACTGTCGTCATCCAGTTCATTGCTGTGAATGCATGAGCCCCACTGCGGTTGAATGCGCTGTGCGTTTTCGTCGAACTTGTAGGCGTTGTAGTGACAGCTTGGGTTGGGGTGTTCGTTGGTGTGCATTGGCTTGCCACTGTCCCACATGGGCACCGGGTCGCCGTTGCTGTCCACCGGATAGGGGCAGTCTTCGTCCAGTTCGTCTCGCAGACCATCCCAGACAATGTGTGCGCCCTTGCCCAGATTGAGCACATTGGTGAGGCTGCCCAGTAGCTGGGTGGGGTCGTTGATGGTGGGCAGGTTTTTCAGGCCGATGAGGAAAGGCAAAACACTTTCCACCTCGCCGTTGGCCACTTTTTCCAGATCCGGTGCTGGCAGGGAATAACCGGAATTTTTCATCACATTATGGTGAATGTGCAGGCCTTCGGTATAAGGGTCCAGTTTCTTGTCGGCGGTGTTGCCCTTGCCATCGATAAGCTCGTAGCTGGTGTAGATGACCGCCGCCGTGCTGTGATCCTCGAAGGTGTTATTCAGCACTTCGATGTTGTCATAGCCCAGGGTAATGAAACCGGTGCCACGGGGTACAGCGGAAACCAGCCCGCTGTGAGCGAAGTTGTAGGTGTTGTTGTTGCGAGCCAGGTTGTTGATCATGATGGAGGTATCACCATAGCGGGTGATGTTTTCCAGGTCATAAATCAGGAAGCCGCCGGTATTACACTCCGCCACGTTGTTGTCGTACTCGCCGCCCTGCACGTTTTCGATTTCAAAACCCATGACGTTATAGACGGCACGGCTGTTGCGGATAATGGCGGTGTTGGTCTGACCCACGTAGATGCCGGCATCACTGGCCCCGATTGACTCGCTGCCCTCAACAAGAATGTTTTCGGACTCCACCGGGTAGATCCCGTAGCGACCACTGGCGGAACTGGGGGTGTAATCCGGGCTGGGGTCGCCTTCGTTCATCGGCGGAGCCGTACACTCAACGTGAATGCGTTCGGCATAGTTTTCGGCAGTGACAGGTTCACCGCCGCCGGACCACATGGCGCGAACATTACGCAGGGTGCCCCATTTCACACTCTTCAGTTTGAAGGCGTCGCCGGGGGAATCGAGGATGGTCAGGTCTTCCACGGTAATGCCGCGAATGTTCAGCGCTTCCAGACCGGTCACGTTGACACTGTCTTTGAACGACAGAATGGTTTCGTCCTTGCCACAGCCCTTGATCAGCACATCTTCGGTGGCCTGGATCAGGATACCCTGGTCCAGTTCGAAGTAGCCGCACTCGAATTGCAGGGTATCTTTCGGGCGCAACTGAACCATGGCATTGACCATGTCCTCGGTGGCGTTTTCGCCCGGGCTGATGATAAAGGTACGTCCCACGCCGGATGGTGGGGTGTCGTCGTCATCATCTCCGCCATCTCCACCGTCGCCATCATCGCCGCCGGGATCATCGCCATCGTTGCCATTGTTCCCATCATCATTGCCGTCGTTGGCGGTGGGATTGTTGTCCGGTGCGGGACTGCTGCTGTCACTGCCCCCACACCCCGTCAGGGTAAGCGCGCTGGCCAGCATCATCATTGCCAGCAAGCGCCAAAGTTCAGGTTTCATGGTGAAATCCCCGTGTTGTTAAATGCCTGGCTTCCCGTTAACGGGCTGCCTGTTCCAGTCGTTCCCACATCCGTATGTAGGCTTCCGCCGAGGTGAATAACTGGTTCACAGCATCGTTCACCTGTTCCTCCGGGCGATCGCTGTTGGCGACCATGTCGGCAATCTGATCCGGGTATAACCCGTAGTGCGCCACGCCGCGGCCTTCGTAAAGGCTGAAGGCATGGTCGCCGGTGACCTGTTTGTCGAAGACCACCCGACCATCCACCGAGGTAAAGGGGTACAGGTCGGCTTCCTGTTCCGGGGTGCCCGGGTTGCCGGCCAGGTTGGCGATGCCGTTCACGTCGGAGGCGAAAGCGGCGCCACCGAAGGGGCCTACCTTGTAGTTGTCCGGGCGCGGGCGGTTGCCGTCGCGGGTGAGCTTGTCTACCCAGTCGTCCCGTACACCGCCGAAGGAGGCGGTGATGCCGCCCTGTTCAGCCACCCGGTCACGCAGGGCTTCGGTGCCACCCCAGCCGCCGTGGCTGTTGACCACCGGGTAACCACGCGGGGCAGTGAGATCGAGAATCTGGGTGGCGGCCTTGCGGCTGATGTGGTCGGTTTCGATCATCATGCCGCGTCGGGTGAGCTCTTCGATCAGGAAGAAGCCCAGATCGGTGAGGCCACGGGTGTTGCACAGGTGGTCGGTGCCGCGACGGGGATCGTAGTCGGCCAGCTCGTCCGGGCTGGCCGGAAAGCGATCGCCCACATAGTCGATCTGGAACAGCAGTTGTTCGAAGATGCCGTAGGGTTGCAGCGGGTTGGCCAGCGGATTGTCGTTGACGGCGTGGTCATGCTCCGGGCATTCCTCGAACTCGATGGGGTGACCGGTTTCCAGCAGGTTGCCGCCGTAGAGAATGGCGCCGATACCAATACCGCTGGACAGATCCGGCAGGTGGCCACCGAATGCATTGTCGAACTTGTGCACCGGAAACAGGCTGCGCACATCCATGGCATACAGGCGGTCCAGCCGATCCACGATTTCTTCGCGGCTGCACTCCGCCACGCCCAGAAATTCGCCACAATTAAGCGCCTTGGAGGCTTCCACCCCCAAAATCACGGCCATCTTGCCGTCGCCGATTACCTGGCGGGCCTGGGCCGGGCTGGTGACGATACGGAACCAGCCCTTGCCGGGGCCGCCATGCTGGGCATCGATATAGTCCTGCATGTCGTGCATCAGCTCGGCCTGCATTTCGATGCTGGCCATGGTGTCGCAGTCGTTCTGTTTCTGCGGGTTGAGCTGGCAGAGGATCTCGTTGTGGACCAGATGATTGACCAGCACCTTCAGCCCGGCCAGGTGGGCCCGTTCGATCCAGCGGTAATAGCTCTGGTGGTGCTGCAGGGAATTGTGGCGTGGCCAGTAGGGGAAGTCCGGCCAGCCCCGGGTGTCGTGGGGGCCGGGGGTACTGGTGACCTGCTCGAGGAGACCGGTCATCCCCTGGGGGCCGTGGTTTTCTGCGCAGTCGTGGAGGGCATGGTCGACGCCAAATTTATGGAAGGGGTCACCGTAGTTGATGCGCCCGCCGATGAATTCGTAGGCGGAAATATGGCTGTGGGCATCCACGAAGCCAAAGATGTCATCGTCATCGATACCGGGCACATCGCGGAAGCGGTCCACTTGGGTGAGGTAGTTGGCCGGGCCGCTACCCTGCACGGTGGCGCCGAGTTCCGCCTCCGGGTAGGGGGCGCAACCATCGGCGGCACTCAGGGTGAAACGGTTGGCCGCGCTTGCCAGACCCGGTGAGGTGAGGGTGAGGTTTTCGTCGCTGGCGGTGAGTAGCAGGCCGGTAACCTGCGAGGCCAGGGTAAAGGTATCGCCGGTGCTACGGTTCAGGTTCCAGACCGCCAGGTCGCTGGCCTGGTCCACCATGGCCAGAGTGGGCTGGATATTGGCGTCGCCCAGGTTGCCGCCGATGCCATCCAGGGATTCGCCCAGTTCGCGCAGCAGGCCGCCCAGCGGAGCTACCGGGTCCAGCACCAGGTTCAGGGTGTCGCCCAGACCGGCCACCAGATAGCTGAGTTCGCCCACGAAGTTGCCGCTCTGGTCGAGGAATTCCCCGGCCGGGTCACTGATGCCCAGCAACTGTTTCTCGCCCGGCGACCCGGTGGCGCGCTGATAGTCGGATAGCAGCAGGTAGCGCCCCAGGTCGGTGGGCTTGAGGTAGAAGGCGGTCGCCTGGTCGGCGTCGCCGGTCAGTCCGTAGCGGGCGGCATTGGGCTGTGCCTGCAGGTACTGCCCCTGGCTTTGCAGGGTGTAGCAGCCATTGGCGAACTGGTAGCGGTTCAGGGGTTCGGGGGCCGGTTCCGGGCCGGGGTCCGGTGCATTGGTGGGTGGTTCCTCACTGTCCGGCTGGCGCGGCTGCTCGCTGTTACTGGCTGCCGTGCTGCCGCCGCCCCCGCCGCCGCATCCGGCCAGCAGGGCGCCGGCCAGTATCAGGGCCAGTGGCGTACGGGATGAAAGCAGGGTGGGTACCTGGCTGAGCTGTTGCATCGCTTACCCCTCGTGGCGTCCTTCATGGGGCGCCTTGTTGTTATTGGGAGGCATGTCTCTATTGGTACGTTTGTACAACTAAAGGGCGGACGAGGCTGTAGCGTTATTGTCAGTATTGGTGGGTGTTTCTTTTCACGCGGATACAAAGCGCGGTGGAGGAAGGGTAGCGGGGAATTGTGGGAGCGGCCGTTCGGCTGCGATGTTTATCCTTGAGCCATCGCGGTCGAACGACCGCTCCCACGGGTAACTAACGGCTCGGTGAGTGTTATGCCGCCAGGCGGTTATCCAGCGGGCGGGTCAGGTAGCCCAGCACCAGGCCGGCGATATCCACCTGGGGCTGGTAATGCAGGAACAGGCCGCCCAGGGTGCCAAACACCCGCGCCAGCATGATGAAGTCGCCGGGCATCTTGTCCACGGGGTCGTGTTCCAGACGGGCCAGCAGCTCGGTCACCTGTTGCATGAGTTCCTCGGCACTGGGCCAGCCGCGTTCCGGTTGCGGGTCGATGATGGCCTCGCGGACCTGGTCCAGCACGGCGGCCACAAAGGCCAGCAGGGTGGCCGGCTGGCCACTGCGGGTGCGAAAGCCCAGCCGGTCCAGGGTGTCGGCGATCACGGCCTGGTCGTTGACCACACAGGCCTGCAGGACGCGGAAGTAGCCCCGGCGGGCGTCATCGGTGAGCGCCTGGGCACAACCGAAATCCAGCAGCACCAGTTCATCCTGGTCGGTGATCATGATGTTGCCCGGGTGCGGGTCCGCGTGAAACAGCCCGCCGTGAAGCACCTGGGCGAACCAGGCATCCAGCAGGGTGTGGAGAATGCGGTTGAGTCGCTCCGGCTGCTGGCCGTGCAGGGAATCCAGCACCTGGGTGAGTTTCTGGCCGGTGACGAATTCGGTGGTCAGCACATGGCGGTTGCTGAACTGCGCTACCAGCGGCGGGGTGGTGATGCCGGGGACGGTTTCCAGTTGCCCGGCGATCTGTGTCATGACGCGGGCTTCGCGTTCATAGTCCAGTTCCTCGCGCACGGTGCGCTGGATTTCGCTGACAATGGTGTCCATGTCCATGGGGGGCAGGGCGGACTTTACTGCGTCCAGAAAGATTTTCAGCAGGGCCATGTCCAGCTCTACCACTTCGTCCAGCCCCGGGCGCTGCACCTTGACGGCCACCTGGCGGCCATCATGCAGGCGGGCGCGGTGGACCTGGCCGATGCTGGCGGCGGCCAGCGGCGTCGGGTCGAAGTGGGCAAACAGGCTGTCCAGCGGCTGGCCGAATTCGCATTCCAGCACGGCGGCGATGTCCTCAAAGGGGACGGGGGCGGCCTGGTCCTGAAGGATGGCCAGTTCGTCCACCCAGGCCTGGGGCAGCAGGTCCGGCCGGCTGGACAGCAACTGGCCGATCTTCAGAAAGGCGCCGCCCTGTTCCAGGGAGGTGTCCCGGAAACGGCGGGCATTCTTGCGGTGCAGGTTTTCCAGTGCGGTTTCCCGCATGCTGCCGGGCAGGAAAGCGGACCGGGTGCCCCACAATCGATAGCTGGCCACCACCTTGGTGAGCATCCAGCCGGTTTTGGTGAGCCGCTTCAGGCGGGCGGGCCAGCGACGTGCTTCATCGGCGAGCTGCTGCATTTCTTCATTCACGGCAGAGGCCCCACGGCCCACGGCGCGGCAGGCATTCATGGCCTGGTCGGCGATTTCCCGGCCCTGCCAGGCGGTCTGCTCGATGGCCCGAATACAGCCTTCAATCACGGCAATCCAGGCTTTCAGTCCGCTGTCTTTCTGCTTCTGGCGGGCAAAGTCGTCCAGCGGTTGCCAGCTGGGCGGGATCTGTTGGTCTTCGCTGCGGGACAATGACGTGTTTTGCATAGGGCACGCCTCTGTTTGTGAATGAGTGTTCACAAAATAACGGCGAACCTGCGGTTTGGCAAGTAAAAAGTGTACAGGTGTACTCGGAAGTGATGGTGGACTATGCGGTGTTATTCAGAGGCTACCTGACGTTTGACCTTTTTGCTCAAGGCACTGCTTGCCTGGCGATTGACAGGATTCCGTGTCGTCACCACGCTTGATTGCCTTTTGATGCCATGGCTGAGACGCATGTCGGAACTGGTTCTTCATCACTATCCACTGTCGCCGTTTTCCGAAAAGGTCCGGGTCATGCTCGGGCACACCGGGCTGGACTGGTGTTCGGTGACCACGGCGGAAATGCCGCCCCGGCCCATGCTGGCGCCGTTGGCGGGAGGGTATCGCAAGATTCCGGTGGCCCAGATTGGCGCGGATGTGTTCTGCGACACGCGCACCATTACCCGGGAGATTGCGCGCCTGGCCGGGAGGCCGGAGTTGTGTCTGGAAGGGGTGGATGATGCGGTCAAGGCGTTTGTGGCGGAAGCGGACCTGACCCTGTTTCTGGCCTGCATCCTGTCCTCCACCAGCCTGAAGATGAACGTGAAACTGTTCCGTGCCTTTTCCCTGCTGAATCTGCTGCGCTTCCTGCGTGACCGCATTCATATCGGCCGCACGGCATCGGTGCCGCGTATGGGGTTGCGCGAGGCCCGTGGCCGGGTACGCGACCATCTGCTGGACCTGGAGCAGCGCCTGGCAAGCCGGCCCTACCTGTTCGGCGAGGCCCCCAATATTGGCGATTTCAGTGCCTATCATGGCTTGTGGTTCATGCGCGAGGTGGCGGAGTCAGCGGTATTTCAGGACCATCCCGCCGTGCTGCGCTGGATGGACCGGATGGCCGCGCCCGGCCATGGCAATGGCGTGGAAATGTCCCCCGAGCGTGCCCTGAAACTGGCCCGGCAGGCGGAACCGCGCCCCTTGCCCGATCACCCGGACAACGACCCGTTGCTGGAGCGGGAGGTGCTGGTCGCCCCCAGCGATTATGGTCAGGTACCTACCCAGGGGATTCTCAAGGCCGCTTTGCCGACCGGCTATATCCTGGCCTGCCGTAACCCGGCGGCGGGTGCGGTGCATGTGCATTTTCCCCGGGAAGGTTTTACCGTTTCGGCGATTTGAACGGACTCCCGTGAAAACGTCGTGCCGGAGTGATTCGCTACGCTCCTCCCTGCACCTGTTTACCGTGCCCGGGGCTGGCCCGGGTTTCATTCAGCCGCCCAGCAGTTTGACCTCGGCGGCTTCCACGGCTTCCAGCGGGCCGTAGAGAATGACGGTGTCGCCCTGTTGCAGTTCCAGTTCCGTGGAGGGGTTGTCCAGGGTTTGCCCGTCGCGTTTGAGTGCGCGTATTTCCACGTCCCGGAAATGGCAGTCGTCGATGGTCTTGCCAATGCTGCGTGCCTTGTCGGTCAGGGTGACGGCGTGCAGCAGCCGGTAGGGATTGCCCGCGCTGTCGGAGGTGGGGAAGCTGTCGCCATGGTAGTACCCCTGCAGCATCCGGTAGCGTTCGCGACGGGTCTTGCGCAGCATGGCCAGTACCCGCTCGAAGGGCACATCCAGCATCATCAGGGCATGGGCGACCAGCATCAGTGACGCTTCCAGCACTTCTGGTACCACTTCCTCGGCGCCGGCCTGGGTGAGCATGTCCAGGTGCGAATCGTCACGGGTACGAACCAGGATACGGATTTCCGGGTTCAGGTCGCGAGCGGTGTGAATGATGCGTTCAGCCAGCGGGGCATCGTCGAAGGTCACCACCAGCAGGCGGGCCCGGCCCACCCCGGCCCGCTCGAGAATATCCTTGTGGCTGGCATTGCCGAACAGGATGTGCTCGCCGGCGGCGCTGGCTTCCTGCAAGCGCACCAGATCCTGGTCCACGGCAACGGCGTGGCGATGGAAACGGTTGAGGTAGCGCATCAGGTTCTGCCCCACGCGACCATAACCACAGAGAATGACATGGCCGGTGATTTCATCTGATAACGGTGCGTCGTCGGGCGGGGTCTGCCACTGGCGCAGCAGGCGCCGGGTCAGGCGGCCGCTATGCTCCATCATGGCTGGTGTGACCGCCATGGTGAGCACCGCAATGGAAACCAGCAGGCCGGCCTTGCCCGGTGTGAGCATCTGGTGAGAGACGGCCAGGGCGACCAACACAAAACCAAACTCGCCCCCCTGTGACAGGATTAGCCCGCTGCGCAGGCTGCTGTCGGTACGCTCTCCCAGCAGGCGTAGCAGGCCAAAGATCAGCACCGCCTTGAAGAGCATCAGGGTAATGGCGGCCAGCAGAATCCAGTGCCATTGCTCGGCAAACAGATCCGGGTCCACCAGCATGCCGACACTGATGAAGAACAGGCCGAGCAACAGGTCACGGAAGGGGCGCAGGTCCGCCTCGATCTGATGACGGAAATGGCTTTCGCCCAGCATCATGCCGGCCAGGAAGGCACCCAGTGCCATGGACAGTCCCAGCCAGTGAGTTACCCAGGCGGCCAGCAGGGCCAGCAGCAGGGCGGTCATGACAAAGACCTCGTCGGAACGGGCCCGGCCGGTTTCCTCCAGCAGTCGCGGCAGCACCCAGCGGCCCACCACATAGATACCGATAAACAGCAGCAGGGCCTTGCCCAGGGTTTCTCCGGTCAGGGTCCACAGATGGTCGGAACCATTGAGGGAAATCACCGGCAGCATGACCAGCATGAGTACCGCGGCCAGGTCCTGGAACAGCAGGATGCCGGTGGAGGACCTGCCGTAACTGGTATTCACGGCGCCACGGAGGATCAGTTCACGAATCACGATGGCCGTGGAGGACAGCGACAGGGCGCAGCCGGTGATCAGCGACATCAGCGGTGAGAAACCGAGCAGGCGCATCACGGCATACACCGCGATGGCGGTCAGGATCACTTGCAGGGGGCCCGCCCCGAACACGATCTTGCGCAGGGTCAGCAGTCGCGGGATGGAAAACTCCAGCCCCAGGGTGAACAGCAAAAAGACGATGCCGAATTCCGCCAGGTGCTGGATGCCTTCCACATTGGTGAGCCAGCCAAAGCCGAATGGGCCGGCCGCCAGCCCCGCCAACAGATAGGCAAGCAGTGGTGGCATACCCAGACGCCGGAACACGACAACCGCAAACACGGCGGTGCCAAGCAGAATTACAATCAGTGTCAGTGCGTCTTCCATGCTACCCATTTCCCGATGCCGAGATTCCAGTGTATCAGTCAGCGGGCGGGCAGGGAGAGGGCAGAGGCTTGATTCGGGTCAGAAACAGCTCAGTCGATAGCCATCATCCAGTGCCAGTGGCAGGGTCAACGAGCGGAATCCCAGTGATGCCATATGTTGGCAGTGCTGGGCGTGGCCCTGGGGATCCTGGCCATAGAGATAGTCGATGTGAAGCACGGGCTTGCCGGCATCAATGAAGGGTTGCAGCAGGTGGCATTCCTGCCACTGGTGACAGGATTCGTTGACGGCGAAATCCACGTCATTCACCAGCTCGGCCGCCTGACCCAGGTCATTCTTCAGGGACACGGCGAGCCCGGCATCGTGGGCGGTCTGGAACAGGAAACGGTTGTAGTCGAGCTGGTTGTCAGCGGTGAGCGGGAAGCCGGTGCGGTTGCTGTAGCCATCCACATTGTCCGGGTCCACACCATCACAGCCCTTGTCGGCCGCCAGGGCAATCCGGTCGGCCATGATGTGGCGCACATTCTGCGAGCGGATATCCAGCCAGCGCTCCCCCGGCCAGTTGCCCAGGCGTCGGCCCTTGTCGGTGGCCAGAAAACGGTTTTTGTCCTCGCGCCAGTTTTCAAAGGTGCCGGCGGAAAAATAACAGATTACCTTGCGGCCACTGGCCTGGAGGTCGGTGATCACATGCTCGGGGGTATCAAACAGATCGAGAATATACAGCTCTGCGTCGTAGCCGGTATTGGCCGTGCCCTGCAACTGGATCTGCCAGCTCACGTCCACGGCGGGCTGATAGCGCTCCGGGGCGGTGGGCTGCGGTGGAAGCAGCAGGGTAAACAGGGTGGAAAGCAGGCTGAGCGAGGTGTCCATGGGATATCCGAAGCGGAAGATTTACCGTCGATACTAGGGCCTGTGTTACCAGAAAAATGTGTGCGAATCGCGGTATTTTGTAAATGTTATTTACGTCCCCTTATGCAAGAAAAGGTTCATCGCGGGTCAGGGGGAAAAAGGGACAGGGTCTGGGGTCGGACGTCAGAAGTCTGACGCTACAAGCGGCAAATCTGCAGGGCTCTGAATAGACTT
>JAKSCQ010000335.1 GCA_022360555.1 Pseudomonadales bacterium | reverse complement strand
GTCAGGAATACAGTCCAGCGTACCCAGCGGCCATGTACACAACGTGAAGCCTCTGCCTGATGTTGTGGATGACCTGCGTCAATATTGACGTGAATTCAGTCTAACCTGCCAAACGGGGTGGTTGCACAGGATTTAAAGCTCTTCGCAAATCCTGGGGGAAGGGGCGATTTTGTTTGCTGACACGCAACTGCACGCAAAACGGGCGGTTGACCAAGCCGCCAGATTGAAACTGCCGTGTGCAGTATTGGCGTGCCTGCGTGTAAGCCTGTAAGCGGGTTTCGCCTCGCTTCACGCGCCCCTGTTTCCATACAATTCTGCGAAGAACCGTATTTAATCCCCCCCCGCATCCCTTACAATTGCGGCACCTTACCATCGCGTTTGCAGGAGTCCGGCGTTGCAACCGAACAGCTACATTATCGAAGCCACCGAACAGAATATTCAGCAAATTCTTGAGCAGTCCCGTGAGATCCCGGTGATCGTGGATTTCTGGGCGAGCTGGTGCCAGCCCTGTCAGCAGATGGCTCCAGTGCTGGAGCGGCTGGTCAACGAATACCAGGGCAAGGTGCTGCTGGCCAAGGTCAACGCGGATGAGCAGCAAATGCTGGCCAGCCAGTTTGGCGTGCGCAGCCTGCCCAGCCTGAAGCTGGTCTACCAGGGGCAACTGGTCAGTGAACTGGACGGAGCGCAGACCGAGGGCGCGCTGCGCCAGTGGCTGGCACCGGTGGTGGACCCGGAAGCGGCGGAACAGCAGCAGGAAGAAGGCTTCATCGAGCAGGTGCGCATGGCTATCGAGGCTGGCCACGCCGAACAAGCAGAAGCCGCCCTGCGCCAGACCCTGCAGCAGACTCCGGACAAGCACGCCATCCGCGCGCTGCTGGTGGAGTTCCTGTTGGGAGAGGGGCGGGTGGACGATGCCCAGTCGGTGCTGGCGGAAGTGGCCGAGGATGCCGAGCCCCTGCGTCCGTTCCGCGCCCGCTTTGCGCTGCTGGACAAACTGGAAGGGGAGAGCGCCTCACTGGCGGAACTGCGCCAGCGCATCGCGGATCAACCCAGCCCGGAAGATCTCCATGCTTTCGGCCTGCAGGCCGCTGCCGCAGGGCAGTTCCAGGCCGGCCTGGAAGCCTTGCTACAACTGCTGCGCGATCACCGCGATTATCGCGACGGCATCGCCCGCAGTGCCCTGCTGGAGGTGTTCGAGTGCCTGCCCAAGGGCGATCCGCTGGCCAGCGAATACCGCCGCAAGATGTTCAACTACCTGTATTGATGCTGGCTCCTGTCTGATCGAAAAAGCGCTGTGGTGGTGCGCCACGGCGTTTTTTTATGCCAAATTAATGTGGCTCTGCCTCATTGTGGTCTGCCAAGCGTGCATGGATGTGGTGCATTGGTGTGGTGCGCGGGGCTTTTTGTGGTGCCTTATGGTGCACTAAAACCTCTTGTTTCTTCTAAGTCACTGAAATAAAAAAGCAAACTTTCTGGCCTGATTCTTGTATGCGCTATGTCGGTGCAAATTTCCGGCACGCTTTGTGTTGGTGCAAACAAGTAGGACCAGGAGACATCCATGAAAATGCTGACAGCGGTGATCAAGCCGTTTAAAGCCGATGAGGTGCGCGATGCGCTCGCCCAGGTCGGTGTTCAGGGCATGACCATTACCGAAGTGAAAGGCTTCGGTCGCCAGAAGGGCCATACCGAGCTGTATCGGGGGGCCGAATACGTGGTCGATTTTGTGCCCAAGGTAAAGCTGGAGCTGGCGGTTCGTGAAGAGGATCTGGACCACGCCATCGAAGCCATCATGAAGGCGGCGGGGACCGGCAAGATCGGGGACGGCAAGATCTTCGTCAGTGACCTGGAACAGGTCATCCGTATCCGTACCGGTGAAACCGGCAACGAAGCCATTTAAGGGGGCCCCCATGAAGAAACTGCTTGCTGTACTGCTGATGCTGCCGTCCCTCGCCCTGGCCGATGGCCTGGATACTGGCGACACGGCCTGGATTCTTACCGCCACCGCGTTGGTGCTGTTCATGACCATACCGGGCCTGAGCCTGTTTTATGGCGGCCTGGTGCGCAGCAAAAACGTGCTGTCCGTGCTGATGCAATGTTTTGCCATTACCTGTGCCGTATCCTTGGTGTGGCTGATCTGTGGCTATTCCCTGGCCTTTTCCGATGGCGGCAGCCTCAATGCCTGGATCGGTGGCCTGGACCACGCCTTCTTTGCCGGTATCGGCAAGGACACCCTGGAAGGCACGCTGCCCAAGAGCCTGCACGGCCTGTTCCAGATGACCTTCGCTATCATTACCCCGGCCCTGATCGTGGGGGCGTTTGCCGAGCGCATGCGTTTCGGGCCCATGCTGGCGTTTTCCGTCCTCTGGCTGCTGGGTGTCTATGTGCCCGTGTGTCACTGGGTATGGGGCGGCGGCTGGCTGGCCGAGCTGGGTCTGTATGATTTCGCTGGCGGCACCGTGGTGCATATCACTGCCGGTGTGGCGGCGCTGGTGGCAGCGCTGGTGCTGGGTGGCCGCAAGGGCTTCCCGGAGCACGGCATGATGCCCCACAACATGACCATGACCGTAACCGGTGCCGGCATGCTGTGGGTGGGCTGGTTCGGCTTTAACGGTGGCTCGGCGCTGGCAGCCGGCGGCGATGCGGCCATGGCCATGCTGGTTACGCACATTTCTGCCGCGGCCGGCTCCCTGGCCTGGATTGCCATGGAATGGAAGAAATTCGGCAAGCCCTCGGCACTGGGTATCGCCACCGGCATGGTCGCCGGTCTGGGGACCATTACGCCGGCCTCCGGCTTTGTCGGCCCGGCGGCAGCGCTGGTGATTGGCCTGTCCGCTGGCGTGATCTGCTTCTACGCGGTGATCTTCATCAAACACAAGCTGAAGATCGACGATTCCCTGGATGTTTTCCCGGTGCACGGGGTGGGCGGCATTCTCGGTACCCTGTTTGCGGGCATCTTTGCCTCCACGGAACTGGGCCTGTTCTCCGGTTACGGGTTTGCCAAGCCGGAGTATTCCATGCTGGATCAGTTCGGCGTGCAGGCGCTGGGTGTGGTGGCGACGTTTGTCTACACCGCCATCGTGACCTGGGTGCTGCTCAAGCTGGTGGGCCTGTTCGCGGCGCTGCGTGTGGACAGTGACGAGGAAACCCAGGGGCTGGATATCGCGCTGCATGAGGAGCGCGGTTACGACCTGTGATGACTTGCCTGTGACAGTGCTCCAAAAGCCCGGCTTCAAGCCGGGCTTTTTTGTCCCCGATAGACGCTTTTGCGGCTATTGCCACCCCTGGGGCCTTTCTATAAGGTACGGGTAAGTTTCGAACGCTCGTTTGAATTGGCGAAGCCTGTATGGCCGCCCTGTGCGAGGGGGCGTCGGAGCCACAACGAAGTTAAGGAGATATAAGAATGAGCCTGGAATTTCTGTCTGACGAGTGGTTTGCAAAGGTTAAGGAAATCCGTGACGGTGCCGGTGACGTGGAGACCCCGGCGGCGCTGGCGGACCTGGTGATCAACATCACCGTTTCCGCTGATGGTGGCGACAAGGAGCTGTCCCTGGTGGGTGGCATGATCGAAGAAGGTCACCACGCCGACGCGGCGACCACCATGATCCTGCCGGCCGACCTGGCCAAGCGCATCTTCATCGAAGGTGATCAGTCCGCGGGTATGCAGGGCTTCATGAGCGGCCAGATCCGCATCGAAGGTGACATGAGCAAGCTGATGGCCCTGCAAACCGCGCAGCCGTCTGCTGACCAGGTTGCCCTGATGAAGCAGATCCAGGAAGTGACTGCCTGATTGCCAGGCCTCATCGCTTCAGACAATGCCCGCCTAGTGCGGGCATTGTTGTTTTTGGGGGGGGAGGAGTTTCGAGTATCGAGTTTCGAGTGACGAAAAGCAGAGGCACGGGGGGGAGTCTTTTCGCTCTTCGCAACTCGCAACTCGATACTCACATCTCTTTATGGTTCAGATTCTGCAGCGGCGTGGCCACCGCCACCGGATGCAGGGGGACCTGGTCCAGCCAGCCATAGGCGCTGCGGCCGCCGTTATCCAGATAGTCGCCCAGGGACGCGCGCCAGGCCTGGGCGTAAAGGGCCAGGCATAGTGGCTGGCGGCGAATGGGGTCGCGGGCGACGCAGATGTGCGCTGGCTCGGCCTTGCCAAGCAGGTCCTTCGCCATGGAGCCCGGGGGTTGCACCAGGTCGCAGGGCAGGCAGAGACACAGCCCTTCACAAGCGTGCAGTGCCGCCTCCAGCCCGGCCATGGGGCCGAGAAATCCTTCCCGACGGTCGCTGACCACCTCGTCCGCCCAGTGACGATAGATGGCCTGATTGCGATTGGCGCTGATCACGATGCGCGAGGGGGCAGGGGAGAGGTGGTCGAGCAGGTGGGCAATCAATGGTTTGCCATCCACCTCCAGCAGCCCCTTGTCGGCGCCGCCGACCCGCTTGCCCTGGCCGCCGGCCAGGATGATCAGGGTGTATGCTTTCATGGTCTTCTCAGCCTGCTTTACGTTGGGTTCCGTGGGGGAATGGGCTATGCTCTGCGCGCGTGCCGACAACCCACGGTTCGCCGGAAATATCAGGAACGCCAGTGACTAGTGCCCGTAATCATCTTACCGACTTGACGCGCTTTGCGCCGCTACTGCCCGGCTACCAGCCCCGCGAGCCCCAGCTGGACATGGCCGACGCCGTGGAAGCGGTCATTGGCACCAGTGGCACCCTCATGGTCGAGGCGGAAACCGGCACCGGCAAGACGCTCGCCTATCTGGTACCGGCCCTGTTGTCCGAAGGACCGACCCTGGTCTCCACCGGCACCAAGAGCCTGCAGGACCAGTTGTTCTTCAAGGATCTGCCCCTGGTGCGCAAGGCCCTCAAACTGCCGCGCAAGATTGCCCTGCTCAAGGGGCGGGCCAATTATCTTTGCCCCTACCGGCTGGCGCTTCACCAGGAAGAGGCCCGCTTTCTCACCCGGGAAACCGTGGAGCAATTGCAGATCGTGGCGCACTGGGCCGGGCGCACCCGTACCGGTGATATCGCCGAGTTGCAACAGATTCCCGAGGACGCTCCGGTCTGGCCCTGGGTGACCAGCACGGCGGACAATTGCCTGGGGACCGATTGCCCAAACTACCAGGAATGCCCGCTGATGCAGGCCCGCAAGGAGGCCCAGGAAGCGGACCTGGTGGTGGTGAACCACCATCTGTTTTTTGCCGACGCGGCCCTGCGTGGCAATGGCTCGGCGTCCGAACTGCTGCCCACCGCGAACACGGTGATCTTCGACGAAGCGCATCAGTTGCCGGAAATTGCCGCCGCCTTTTTCGGCGACACCCTCAGTACCCGACAGATTCAGGAACTGGGACGCGACAGCCTGTCCGAAGCCGGGCATACCGCCCTGGATCTGGCCCAGCTCAACAAGCTGATTGCCGCCGTGGAAAAGGGCTGTTCGGACTTGCGCCTGAGCCTGGGAGACGGTGAACGCCGCGAGCCCTGGTCCACGGTGGCCGAGAACGACAAGGTGATCGACGCCGGGCAGGATCTGCTGGCCGCACTGCAGGAACTGGACGCGTTCCTCGGGCCCCACGCCAAGGCCAGTCGGGGCATGGAAGCCTGTGCCCGTCGCGCCAGTGAGCATGTGGACTGCCTGGCGGCCTACCTGAAAGGCGAACAGCCCAACAGGGTGTACTGGTTCGAAACCTTCAAGCGCTCCGTGGTGCTGCACAGTACCCCGTTGTCCGTGGCGGCCCAGTTGCGCGCCCAGCGCGAACGGCATCCGTGTAGCTGGATTCTGACCTCGGCTACCCTGTCTGTGGGCGGGCGGTTCGAGCATATCCAGAAGCGCCTGGGGCTGGATGCGGCCAAGACGCTGCGCCTGGAAAGCCCTTTCGATTTCAAGCGTCAGGCGGTGTTCTACGCGCCGCAGGGCCTGCCGGCACCCAACGACCCGGATTATACCCGGCAGCTTACCGATGCCATGGTGCCGGTAATTAATGCGGCGAAAGGCCGCACTTTTTTCCTGTTTACGAGTCACAGGGCATTACGTGAAGCCGCTGCCATCCTGCGGCCCAAACTGGACTATCCCTTGTTGGTACAGGGCGAAGCCGGGCGGCGGGAATTGCTGGATGCCTTTCGTGACAAGGGCAATGCGGTGTTGCTGGGAACCAGCAGTTTCTGGGAAGGCATTGATGTGCGTGGCGAGGCGCTGAGCTGCGTGATCATCGACAAGCTGCCGTTCGGCTCGCCGGGCGATCCCGTGGCGGCGGCGCGCATCGAACATATCAACCGCAACGGCGGCAACGCGTTTCGCGATTACCAGTTGCCGCAGGCGGTGCTGGCATTGCGGCAGGGCGCCGGGCGCCTGATCCGCGACCCGAGCGATACCGGCCTGCTGGTGGTGGCGGACCCGCGATTGTTGACGCGCAGCTACGGCAAGCTGTTTGTAAACAGCCTGCCAAACATGACCCGCACGCGTAAGCTGGAAGTGGTACAACGGTTTTTTGACTACCTGGCCCGTCAGGGGCAGGCAACGGAACAGATGGAATCATGACACGAATTCTGGCACTGGAAACCGCTGGTGAAACCTGCTCGGTGGCCTTGATGGATGGCGGCCGGGTGCTGGAGCATTTCGAACAGGCGCCCCGTCGCCAGACCGAAAGGGTGCTGCCCATGGTGGAAGCGGTGCTGGCCGAATCGCAACTGAAGCTGCGGCAACTGGATGGCATTGCCTTTGGTCATGGGCCGGGCGCCTTTACCGGTGTGCGAGTGGCCGCCGCCGTCACCCAGGGGCTGGCGTTTGCCGCTGACCTGCCGGTGATCGGTATTTCCACCCTGGCGGCCTGTGCGCTGAGCGCCCAGACCGAGACTCCCCACGCCCATGTGATTGCCACCTTCGATGCACGCATGGGTGAGGTTTATCTTGGCGCCTACCAGTGCCATGACAATTTTGCCCGGCCAGTCTTTGCCGATGGCCTGTTCCGTCCGGATGCCTTGCCCGAATTGCCGAAACAGGACTGGATGATCGTTGGCTCCGGGCTGGTATATCAGGAGCAACTGGTGGACGCCTATGGCGCAAGCCGCTGTGTTGCCGACGTGCATCCCCATGCGAAAGCCGTGGCGCAACTGGCATTATCCGGGTTCGAGCGGGGCGAGGGCGTCAGTGCCGACCAGGCCCAGCCGGTGTACCTGCGTGATCAAGTAATACAGGGAGCTGTGAGATGAACTGGGATCTTCCCAATGTACATGTGCTGTCGGTAACGGTAGCGCCGGAATCCATTGATGTGATGGGGCACGTGAACAATACCGAATACCTGCGTTTCATGGAGCAGATTGCCTGGGATCACACCACCGCTCTGGGGCTGGGCTGGGACCTGTACCAGAAACTCAACCGGGGCATGGTTGCCCGCCACACGGAGGTGGATTATCTTGCTCCCGCCTTTGACGGTGAGGCCCTCAAGGTCGGCACCTGGATTGTGGAAAATGATCAGCGTATCAGCATTACCCGCCGCTACCAGATCGTGCGCGAATCCGATGGCGTGACCCTGCTGCGTGGCCGTACCCGCTGGGTCTGTGTGGCGCTGGATTCCGGCAAGCCCCGGCGCATGCCTCCCGAATTCCTGCAGGGCTATCAGGTGACAGCGGAAGAGTAAAACGATTCCGCCGTCATCCCGGACGTGATCCGGGACCTCCCTGTGTGTCTGGCGGCCATGAATTGTGCTCTGCCATCGTCAGAAGAACCCGGAGCAAGCCCGGGTTGACGTTGCTATTTTACGTTAAGGAAATCTATGGATTGGTTCCAGGCGTTGGTACTGGCCCTGATACAAGGCCTCACCGAGTTTCTCCCCATCTCCAGCTCCGCCCACCTGATTCTGCCGTCACAGGTGCTCGGCTGGCCCGACCAGGGGCTGGCCTTTGATGTGGCCGTGCATCTGGGAACCCTGCTGGCGGTGATGACGTATTACCGCCGCGACCTGATCTCCATGATCGTGGGGGCCGGCACGGCAGTGCGCCAGCAGCAGATGAACGAGGACCTCAAGCTGGGCCTGCTGGTGGTGCTGGCCACTATCCCCGCCGTGGTGTTCGGTTTTCTGGGGGACGAATGGATCGAACAGGAGCTGCGTTCGGCCCTGGTGATTGCCATTACCACCCTGGTGTTCGGGGCGGCACTGTGGTTTGCCGACGCCTACGGCAAACGCAGCCTGGACCTCAAGCAACTGGGCGTTGCCGGTGCCATCTTCATCGGTCTGGCCCAGGCGTTGGCGTTGATACCAGGCACGTCCCGCAGTGGTATCACCATTACCGCCGCGCTGATGTTGGGGTATCGCCGTGAGCAGGCGGCCCGGTTTTCCTTTCTGCTTTCCATTCCCGTGATTCTCGGCGCCGGCCTGCTCAAGACCCTGGACCTGATCGAACAGCAGCTCCCGGTGGACTGGGCCATGATGGCGCTGGGGGTGGTGGTCAGTGCCGTCACCGCCTACCTGACCATCGTTTTCTTCATCCGCCTGCTGGAGCGCATCGGCATGCTGCCTTTTGTGGTCTACCGCCTGATTTTGGGCGTGGCGCTGCTGGCCTGGCTGGCCTGACATGACTGTGGGGCTGCTGCCGGGCAGCCCGGCGGAGGTGCCGGGCATTGCCCTGGACACTGAACAGGCTGCCCGGGAACACGGGCTGGAACTGGTGCTTGGCGAACGCGATGGTGCCCTCTGCCTGTGGGCTCCCGGCGGACCGGAAAAGCCGCTTTGTGTGAATTTCAGCGATGGCAAACAGGGCTATCGCCTGACCCCGGAGCGGGTGCGCCATGAACGGCTGGTCAAAGCCCTGGGCAAACCCCGTGAGGGACGGATTCGCGTGCTGGATGCCACGGCAGGGCTGGGCCGGGATGCGGCCCTGATGGCCCAGGCGGGTTTTCAGGTGTTGCTGGCGGAGCGCTCCCCGGTGCTTCATGCCTTGCTGGCAGACGGCCTGCGACGGGCTCCGGTGGAACTGACGGCAAACATGACCCTGCTGCCCTGCGGTGACAGCCGCGACAGCGACCTGTCTGCACTGCATGCGGTGTATCTGGACCCCATGTTCCCGGCCCGTGAAAAAAGCGCGGCGGTGAAAAAGGACCTGCGCTGGCTGCAGAGCCTGTGCCCTTATCCCGATGCCGATGAAGAGCTGGCCCTGTTTCGCTGGGCACAGCAGCTTGCCCCCCACCGCATTGTCATTAAACGGCCAGGCAAGGCGCCGCAGCTGGCAGGACAGACACCAGGCTTTAGCCAGAAAGGCAAGGCGGTTCGTTTCGACGTTTATACCTTTGGCTAGCGGATATTGTTGCTCTACCTGGCCGTCAGACTGATATTTAGCGGTCCTGCGCATTCCCCATGGTCTCCCCCCTTAAATCGTTGTATTGATAGCGCCATCACTGTTTTCCAAGGAGGGAACCCATGAAAAAGGGGCTATGGGTACTGGGGCTGTTGGGGATGACATCGGGAGCCTGGGCGGATGCCTATCTGCGCCTGGGTTACGGGTATGCGGATTTTCGCAGCCAGGATCTGTCCGTCAAACATGACGGTTATCCCGTCATTGCGCTGGATAACTATGATCCTGGCTCATCGGATAGCGTGCTGTTCAGCGCGGGCTATTGGGTCAACCCCCACTTCCGGGCAGAATTGGCACTGGACCTGGGATTGCCGGGGGAAAACACGGATCGGGTGACCTATACGCGCTTTGATTCGGTTACCGGCACCGTCACCGCCGAGGCCTACAGCCGGATCTTCATGGTGAATGGTTTCTTTCATTTCCGCCCTGACCGCGGGGCCGGGCACTTTGACCCCTACATGGGCGCAGGCGTCGGGCTGGCAGTGAACCGTTTCGAGAGTGTCAGCTCCGCCATTCCCACCACCAGTGCCACCATCAACGACAGCGATGACACCGACTGGGCGGTAAGGCTGGGGGGCGGTGTCATGTATGGCATCACGGATCACATCAGTGTCGATCTGGGCATTGATTATCTGAATGCGGGATCGGTAACCACCGAAGACCGGGCTTTCAAGGAAGGGGCCACGGTGCCGTTTTCGGAAGGGCTGGAGCTGGATCTGGAGAGTTTCAACTATTCGCTGGCGCTGCTGTATCGCTTCTAAATCCGCTCGCGGTTGGAGCTTTGCTCACAAAGCGAAGCTGTCGGATTACGAGGAACCGGGTCCCTTGCAAAGCCTGCGCTCAACAGCTATCTGAACTCGCCCTCAGGAGCCATGCTTGCATGGCTCCTGAGGAGGGGAGGCGTGGCGGAAGGGTGGCTCCGCCACGGGCTTTACTGGGCCGGGGCCGGTTCCGACAGGTGATCGATATCAGTAATCCGGGTCACCCGCTGAATGGCCTCGCTGATATCCGGGCTAAGGATGCGGCGGGCCTCATCATCCAGGGCTTTCAGTTTTTCATCAAACACCAGCGCGGCGCTGTCGTCCTTGCTGACCAGGCCAGTGCTGTAAAGCTGGCTGATGAAGTCTTTCAGCACGACCTTGTCGAAGAACTCGGGCGAATTGAACTCGTACAGCAGCGACAGACGCTGGGCGGTCTGATGGGCCAGCTCGCCCAACTGGTCGGCGGTCAACATGCCCGAACCGTATTGCACCAGCAGGCGGATGGTCAGGTAGTAGCGTTCCAGTGACGGCATCACCGTCTGGCCCAGATGCTCGAGCATGTCCGATTCGTGGGTATGAATGGGCGCGCCATGCAGACAGTCGTCTTCCCGGCTGATCAGGCTCCAGGATTCCAGCACTTCCACGGTTTTCTCCACCGCTTCCGTGAGCTCGTTATCCGTTTGCCAATGCAGGAAATACTCGTTGCGCAGGAAGGGGTAGAGCAGGTGCACCATGCTCTGTAACACCTCCATGCTGATGGAGCGGGCATTCTGCACCAGGGAACAGATCAGGCCGGGCAAAATGAACAGGTGCAGGCTGTTGTTGCGCACATAGGCCATTTGCAGGGCGGTTTTTTCGTCCGTGGTGACCACGTCGCCCAGCTTGTGCTTGATACGTACCAGGAAGTCGTTTTCCAGGCCGTAGTCGATCAGTGCCTGGGCATCGTCACTGGCGACGGTGGCACAATCGCTGTAGGGCGCCTGCTTCAACAGGGAAATGTACAGCTCCAGTTGCTGGCGCAACTGGGCAATGTCCATGGTGTGTTTGGGCGACGCCAGCAGGGCCAGACTGAGCAGGTTGACCGGGTTGGCCACGGCGGCGGCATTGATGGATTCCACCACTTCCTGGCCCAGTTCGTTGACCACATGTTTGAACCAGGGAGGCGTGTCGCCGCCAGCGGGGGGCTCTTCCCGGCGCCAGTCGTTGTGGTGCTGGTCGAGGAAATCCACCAGCTTGATCGGATCGCCGAAATTCACATGCACCTGGCCGAAGTAGCTACGCAGTACGGACAGGGACTTCATCAACCCGCCCACGGACTCCTTCTCTTTCTTTTGGCCATGAAGCTCGCCGATGTAGGAACCGGCCTCAATCACCTTTTCATAACCGATATAGACCGGCACAAAGGCGATGGGCTTGCGGGCATCACGCAGGAAGCTGCGCAGGGTCATGGCCAGCATGCCGGTACGGGGACGGAGCATGCGGCCGCTGCGGCTGCGCCCGCCTTCCACGAAGTACTCGATGGAGAAGCCCCGGGCGGTAATGGTATGCAGGTATTCGCTGAAGACCGCCGCATAGAGCGGGTTGTTCTTGAAGCTGCGGCGCATGAAGAAGGCTCCACCACGGCGCAGGATGGTACCCACCACGGGCAGGTTCAGATTGATGCCGGCAGCAATGTGGGGCGGCACCAGGCCATTGCGGTATACCACGAAAGACAACAGCAGGTAATCGATATGGCTGCGGTGGCAGGGGACATAGATGACCTCGTGATCGCCGGCCACCTTGGTCAGGTTATCCAGGTTGTACAGGCGGATACCACCGTACAACCGGTTCCACACCCAGTTCAGGAACAGTTCGAGAAAGCGAATCACGGTATGAGAATAGTCCGCCGCGATTTCCATGACATAGTTGCGTGCCTTGGCTTCGAGCTTTTCGGCACTCACGTCCTGTTTTTCTGCCTGGCGGCGAATCACGTCCTGTACCGGAATGGATTCCACTACCGCATTGCTCAGGGTGCGGCGGTGGGACAGGTCCGGCCCGATGGCGGCTTCCTGCTGACGGCGGAAGTGAACCCGAAGGATGCGTGAGGCCTTGCGCACGGCCTGTTCGTCACTCTGACACTGATCAACCAGAGTACGCAGGGACATGGGGCGGCTGAATTGCACGTAAAGCTGGCGGCCCTGGGTGAGGATGATGAAGAACTTCTTGATGAAACCGGCCGGAGACCAGTTGTCACTGAACAGCAGGCGCCACAGGGAGCTTTCCTTTTCCGGACGGCGCCCCCAGAACACGGACACGGGTACCAGTTGTACGTCGGCGTCCGGGTTGTCACGCAGCACCTTGACCAGTTTTTCCAGCCTGGGCGGCGACACCGGGGTGCGCTGCCGGCGATTGCTGAGCTGCCTGCGGTATAGCTGGAAATAACTGTGGCTCAGGTGAGTCTTGCCCAGGGTAAGGCCACGCAGAGCCGAGGACAGGCCGAGCTGCCGGGCGGACTGGTCCGTCACCGCCGCATCGGAGGCGGATCGGTCACGCAGCACATACACCACCGGCGTGTTGGGTGACAGTTGCAATTCTTCGGGGGTGGCGGGCAGCACGTTTGCACGTGTACACAGTCGCAGGAAAATGCGAATCAGAAAGAAGCCCAGTCGGTCCAGGCCAAGCCAAGGTGTCATAGTCGGAATCAGTTAACTAATGTCCGCCAAGTGTAGCGAAAGGGCCGGCCCCGTAACACCAGCGGATATTTCAATTTGTTTCAGTTCAGCGTCGGCATTGCCGGCCAAATCCCTATTACTTGTGGGATCATTACGGGGCTGGCGGTACACTTGGTGGCGTTTGCCGAGCATGGAATTAAGGAGTGACAGGTGTCGACACCGCAAACGGGAATTTTTGACCGTAGTTACCAGCATCATCTGTTCTTTGAATTCTGCCTGGGCAGTGGCCAGGATCTGGATGCGGTCCGCCAGGCGTTGATCCGGATTCGCGATCTGAAAAGCGACACCACCCCGTTGCTTGTGGCATTCGGGCCGGCACTGTGGGAGGCCCTGGACGGTCGCTTCACCTTTCCGGCGTTCTCTCTGGAAGGCCATGTGCCTGCCACCCAGGGTGATTTGTGGGTCTGGGTACAGGCCCGGGACCGGGGAGATCTGTTTGACACCGGTATGCAGGTCCGTGATGCCGTGGGTGATCTGCTGTCCACCCAGCTGGAATTGAATGGTTTTGTCTATCACGACATGCGTGACCTGACCGGCTTTGTGGATGGTATCGGCAACCCTAGCGGTGAAAAGGCCGAGCAGGCGGCGTTCATTGCCGAGCCTCATCCGGGGGCCGGTGGTAGCTGGGTGCTGAGCCAGAAGTGGGTGCATGACTTGAAAGCGTTCAACCAGCTACCGGTGAGCGAACAGGAAAATGTGATTGGCCGCACCAAGGCGGATGCCGTGGAGTTCGACGAAGAGCGCATGCCGCCGGATTCCCACGTGGGCCGCACCGATGTGGATCGCAACGGCGTTCCCCAGAAAATCTGGCGCCGCTCCGTTCCCTATGGCGACAGCAGCGAACACGGCCTGTATTTTCTGGCCTTTAGCTGCGAACTGGACCGCTACGACTACCTGATGCGCCGCATGTACGGCATCGCCGACGACACGGTCAGAGACCGGCTGCTGGACTTCAGCCAACCGGTGATGAGCTCCTGGTGGTATGCGCCTTCGCAGGAGTGGCTCGATAAGATCAATTAATAGTTAATAATGAATAGTTAATAACTTTTGCGGACAGAATCGCTCTGTTTTAAACGTGAGAGGCCGCGCCCAGATATATGGGCGCGGCCTCTTTGTTTTCAGCTAGTGGCGCGCTTTCGCGCGCAGTTATTAACTATTAATTATTCATTATCAATTGTGTTTTAGTCCGTCTTCCACTTGGTAAACATCTTCTTCACCAGGAACGGTGTGAGCTTTAGCGAGGCGCTGAGCCACTGGCCGATGCCTTTCGGGAAGACGAAGTGCAGGGCGTTCTTGAGGCCGTTGTAGGTGGCTTCGTCGAAGGGGTACCAGAAGATGTTGCGCTTGGAAGGCAGGATGTCCCAGTTCACCACTTTGGCCTGGGTCATCTCTTCCAGCCCTTCCGGACCATGGGTGCGGCCGATGCCGGATTCCTTCCAGCCCCCCCAGGGGGTTTCGGACAGGCCATGGCTGTAGAGATGGTCGTTGATGGTGGTGACGCCGGATTGCAGGCGGGCGGCGATGGCGCGGCCGCGCTTGTTGTCCCGGGTCCAGACGGAAGAGGTCAGCGCCAGGTTGGAGTCATTGGCCTTGCGGATGGCTTCTTCCTCGTTGGCGACCCGCTGGACGGCGATCACCGGGCCGAAGGTTTCGTCGCACAGGGTCAGCATGTCGTCGGTGACCTGGGTAAGCAGGGTGGCCGGGAAGAAGAAGCCGTTTTCCACGTCGCCCACCGGGCGTGACTGGGCTTCGATACGGGCGCCCTTGGCCAGGGCATCCTCCACGTGCTGCTGTACGGTGCGTAGCTGGCCGGCGGTAGTGAGGCTGCCGATGTCCACGTCAAAGCCCTTGCAGCCCACGCCATGGCGCAGTTGCCGGGTCTTGCGGGCCAGCAGGTCGACGAATTGATCGTAAATGGCGTCCACCACGTACACCCGTTCCACGCCACCACAGCTCTGGCCGGCATTCTGGTAGCCGGCCCAGGCGGCGCCGTTGGTGGCCCGTTCCAGGTCGGCATCTTCCAGCACGATCATCGGATCGTTGCCGCCCAGTTCCAGGGAGACCGGGGTGAGGGTGTCGGCGGCCTGGGCCATCAGGGTCTTGCCGGCCGGGACGCTGCCAGTGAAGAACAGCTTGTCGATGCCGTTATCGAAAAAGCCGGTGGCCACTTTGGCGCCGGAGCCGACAACATGCTGGAACAGGCCTTCCGGCAGTTCCCCGGCGGCGATGATCTGCTCGATGGCGCGGCCAACGGCGGGGGTGGCGGCTGCCACTTTCAGCACAACGGCGTTGCCGGCCATCAGGCCCATGACAATCTCGCCGAACGGGATCGACAACGGGTAGTTCCAGGGGCTGATGATGCCCACCACGCCCAGGGGGACGCGCAGCATGTGGGTTTTCTTGTTGAAAAACAGAATGCTGCCGCCGGGGCGGCTTTTTTCTTTCAGGATTTTTTCCGCGTTGTTCGCGTACCACTTGCACGCCAGGGCGCAGGGCAGCACCTCTGTGGCCAGGGCATCGGTGAGCGTCTTGCCATTGCTCTCGCTGACGGTACGGGCCAGGTCATCGGCGCGGTCGACGATGTAGCTGCGCATCATCTGGATATGGCGGGCGCGTTCCTTGAACGACTTGGCCGCCCAGATGGCCTGGGCTTCACGGGCTTTGGCCAGGATATCGGGTAGCTGGCTCAGGTCGGTTTCGTTCAGTTCCGCCACGGCGGTGCCGGTGGCCGGGTTGGTATCCACCACGGTACGGGGGGCGAGTTGCTCTTGTGCGGTCATGGGACAGTGTCTCCATTGCGGCAGGTCGCAGGGGGCGGCCTGTCGGTTGTTCAGTTCGGGCCAGTGACTGGCGCAGGGAAAGAGGTATAGAGAAACACAGAGTAGACACTCTGGCTAGCCTGAATATTTCACCAAAACGTTCCTGAATTCACGGTAGGTATTGCTATGTAAGGCCGACAGCTTATCCAGAGGGGAGAGGCATTATGCCAGTGCCACGCTTGCCCTGCATTAGACGAGCGCTAAAGTACCGCCAGCGCGCCCAGACTGCTTGGAAAGGCGTCCAGCCTGACACGGCGCAGCCTGAACACACTGGCAGCACTTTATCGCTCGCCTACTGCATGGCATTTGGTGAAGTATTCAGGCCAGTGCTGTATGGGCCGTTCTCTGCGGCGCTTCAGACAGTCACATTCGGCGCTTGCTGGGCCTCGGCAAGCCGTGAGGCCATGCGTTCGAAGGTGAGGGCGATGCGTTCCAGGGCGCCGGCGATCAGTTCCTGGTTGCGTGGTTCCAGATTGCCGGCGTCCGCCATGGCCTGTTGCAGTCGCCGGGACTGTTCACGGAATACCGGGTCCACCTGGCCGCGGGCACAGGCCTGATAGGCCTGGGCCAGGGCCTGTTGCCACTGGCGGGCGGTATCCACCAGGGCCGGTGGTGCTTCACTGCGCAGCCGGCTGTGGAGCCACAGGGACACCTGCCCCAGGTTCAGGCCGGTGAGCCCCAGGTCGGTGAAGTGGCGGTAATCTTCCGGCAGCGCCTTGTCACAGACGGTGAGCCAGCGCATCCGGTCCGCCATACGCGCATTGAACCATTCCTCGTTCACGTTGCCCGGGTTGTCGCCCAGCAGCGTCATGTCCAGCGCAGTCTGGCGGATCAGGCGGCGGCGCAGGTTGGGCCCGCTGGGCGGAGTGATCAGGCGGAACATCAGGAAGGCGATGAAGATGCCGCAGGTAATTGCCAGGCCGTTGCTGGCCACGCGGGCCACATCGAAATCCATGTTGTTACCGGGCTGGACCAGGATGATGTAGGGCGTGCAGAAGCCCAGGCCGTAGGCCAGGGTTTGTCGGTCGCTGATGGCCAGCAGGCCGATAAACAGCGGTGCGCCGAGGATCATGATCAGCAGGGGGAAATCGCCGTTGCTCAGGGCCAGCAGCGGCAGAGTAAAGAACAGCGCCACCGGGGCGGCCAGCACCGATGTCAGGGTGGCGCGCTTGAGCACCTGGTCCGGTTCCGGGAGGCGGGCAAACAGGATGGTGAACATCACCGGCATGATCATCAGCATGATCGCCATGGGACTGGCGGTGCCGACCCAGAGGCCGGCGGCAATCACGAATACCAGGGCGCTGCGCAGGCCCACGGCGGCAGCCACCTGAAAGTCCCGGTAGGGGCGCAGGGCCTGGGGGCGCAACTGCATTTCGTGGCTGAAGTGCAGGGCGCGGTTGGCCTCCAGGGCGAGGATCAGGTCGGCGGTGAGGTTCAGGCTCACCTGAAAAAAGCGGCGTTGCAGCGGCGGGGCATCCTCGGCCTGGTCGCCGCGGGCCTCGCGCAGGGTCTGCCGCAGGCGTTGGGCTTCGCGCATGGCGTCTTCGGCAGAGGTGGTTTCGCGCATGCGCTGGAAGGCCTGACGCAGGGTATCCAGGAGATCCCGCAGAGCGGGAGTCATCAGGTCATCATGGTTGCGCATCAGGCGGCCGATGACGCGGATACGGGCGATCAGTGACAGGGTCTTGTGACAAATCAGGGTGGCGGCGCGGGCGCGCCCCGGGCCCTGGCTGCCTTCGTAGACCACCGCGCTGCTGTCGTCACTGAGGGCGAAGATGCCCTGCAGCAGGGTGTCCACCTGCTGATGGCGGCGGGCGTGGGTGCCGCTTTTATCCAGCTCCAGTTCCAGATAGGCCAGGGTCTGGTTGAGAGCGGTGCGGGCATGTTCCTTCAGAAGGGTGCTGACCCGCACCGGCCAGAGCAGATTGCTGACCAGGGTGGCGCAGACCGCCCCCACGATGATCTCGCTCACCCGGGCATTGGCAATGTGGAAGATGCCCAGGCTGGAGGTGCCTTCCGGGTTGGCGATGGCCAGTACCACGATCAGGGTGGCGGTGATGCCGGCCATGGCAAAGCCGTAGATGAAGTTGGCCTGGCGCACCCAGGCGGACAGGCCGGCGTTGAGGCCGATCCACAGGGTCAGCACCGCGATGGCCAGGGCCGGAAACGACAGCAGCCAGCCAAGAATCAGCAAGCCGGCGGCGCCACCCACGAGGGTGCCGCCGATCTGGCACAGCCCCTTTTCGATGACCAGTCCGGTTTCCGGGCGTACTTGCAGAAAGACGGCGGAGATCAGCGCCCAGTAGGGGCGGTCCAGTTGCAGCAGCATGGACACATACAGGGCCAGCGCCATGGCAATGACGCCCTTGATGGCAAACAGGACAGACTGGCGGTTGGGGGTCAGCAGGACGGCCAGTCGCGGGTCCAGCGTCATGGGGTGCTCTTGCGGTCCTGTTCGTGCAGCCGCACGGTGGCGGTCATACCGGCGGCCAGCAGGATGTCATCGGGCACCGATTCCAGCTCGATATGCACGGGAATGCGCTGGGCCAGCCGCACCCAGTTGAAGGTCTGCTGCACCTGAGGCAGCAGTTGGGTGTCGGTGCGGGTGTTGGCGTTGGCAATGGCCTGGCCCACGCTGGTGACCCGGCCTTGCAGGTGGTGCGAGCCATTCATCAGGATCACCGTGGCAGGCTGACCCACATGCACCATGGGCAGCTTGGTTTCCTCGAAATAGCCGGTCACGTAGAAGCTGCCGGTCTTGACCATGGACAGCACGGGCTTGCCCTGGTTGACGAAGTTGCCCTGTTGCAGGGTCAGGTTGACGATGGTGCCATCCGTGGGGGCTACCACCCGGGTGCGTTGCAGGTTGATCTTCGCGGTTTCCCGCTCGGCCCTGGCCAGGGCCACGTTGGCGGCGGCCAGCTGCGCTTCAATACGGGCGCGCTCCAGTTCTTCCTCGCTGATGGTGTTGCCGGCACGCATGCTCTTGCGGCGTTCGTACTGATGTTGGGCCAGCCGGTAGGCTTCCTGCTGGTAGAGGAGCTGGGCTTCGGCTCGTTCCAGGGCGGCCCGGTAGCGGGTGTCATCAATGCGGAACAGCAGGTCGCCTTCCTTCACCGACTGGTTGTCTTCGATATGCAATTCGCGAACCCAGCCGGACACATCCGGTGACAGGGTGATGATCTGCGCGCGCACCTTGCCGTCGCGAGTCCAGGGCGAATAGAGGTAATAGTTCCACACCCAGTGCCCGGCCAGCACGGCGGCGATAATGACAGCAACGGTAACCAGAATGCGTAGTGGGTGCTGCATGGGCTTTCCTTAGTGTGGGCAGGCTTAACTCATTACCCCCAGTGACAGGGCGACAAAGCAAATAAACAGGGATACATAGAACCAGGCGCCTTTCCAGACCCGCCGGTGCCAGCCCAGTTTGCGCAGCAACAGGTAGGTCAGCAGGGTAAGCAACAGGGAAACCAGGACGAACAGCACCATGGGACTGATCAGTAACCCGCCTATGGGAATTTCATGCAGCCACATCGTCGTTCCCGCGCCATTTCACGTTACCCGGCATGGTAACGGATAATCCGGGGTTGCTGTAGGAGCGAAAGCCAGAAGCGGGTGACGAGTTGCGAAAGTCAAAATCGGTTTTGCAGTTCGCTTCTCGCAACTCGCCACTCGCTTCTGGCTTTTGTTCGCCCGGCCTGCACTACGACAATCCCGGGCAGTGGGTGCCCATTCACTGCATCAGTTCTTCAAGCAGGCGGGTGTAGATTTTGGTCAGCGTTTCCAGTTCGCTGATGCTGGTGTGCTCGTCCACCTTGTGGATGGTGGCATTGGTGGGGCCCAGCTCCACCACCTGGCTGCCGGTGGGGGCGATAAAACGGCCATCACTGGTGCCGCCGGCGGTGGACAGCTCGGTGTCACGGCCAGTGACAGTGCGAATGGCGGATACGGTGGCATCCACCAGGGCGCCCCGGTCGGTGAGGAAAGGCTGGCCGGACAGGGTCCATTGCAGGTCGTAGTCGAGGCCGTGCTTGTCGAGGATGGCTTCGGTGCGCTCACGCAGGATGCGGTCGGTGAGCTCGGTGGAGAAGCGGAAGTTGAAGACGACTTCGCAGGTGCCGGGGATCACATTGGTGGCCCCGGTACCGGCGCTGATATTTGAGATCTGGAAACTGGTAGCCGGGAAGAAATCGTTGCCCTGATCCCATTCGGTGGCCGCCAGTTCCGCCAGGGCCGGAGCCGCATCATGGACCGGGTTTCGGGCAAGGTGCGGGTAGGCCACGTGGCCCTGGATGCCTTTGACGGTGAGGCGGGCACCCAGCGAGCCGCGGCGGCCATTCTTGATCACATCGCCCACGGTGTCGGTGGAGGAGGGCTCTCCCACCAGGCAGTAGTCGATGTGTTCGTGACGGGCCTGCAGGTGTTCGACCACCTTTACCGTGCCGTTGACGGACGGGCCTTCCTCGTCGGCGGTAATCAGCAGGGCAAGGCTGCCCTTGTGATCCGGGTTGGCTGCGATGAAATCCTCGATGGCCACCATCATGGCGGCGATGGAGCCTTTCATGTCAGCGGTACCGCGACCGTAGAGCAGATCGCCTTCCTCGGTGGGGGTAAAGGGATCATATTTCCACGCCGAAACATCCCCGGTGGGCACCACATCGGTATGGCCGGCAAAGGCAAATACCGGCCCATCCTTGCCGCGCCGCGCCCACAGGTTGCGCACTTCCTCGAACCACAGGGTTTCACACTCGAAGCCCAGGGCTTCGAGCTTTTCAATCATCCAGTCCTGACAGCCTTCGTCCTCAGGGGTGACGGAGGCGCGGCGGATGAGTTCTTTGGTGTAGTCGAGGGTGCGGGACATGGGGATTTACGCTCCAGCTCCGCTGGCACGCCAGCACGCGACACGCACCACGCTTTTATGCGTGCCGGCGTGCAAGCGTGCTGCGTGCAAGCGTTAGTTATGTTTATGCAGCTCTTCGTTCAGTGCAATGGCGCTCTTGTTGGTCAGGCATTGCACGGCGCCGGTGAGGGTGTCGCGGCGGAACAGCAGGTCGGACTGGCCGGCCAGGTCACGGGCCTTGACGGTGTCCACGATTTCGCCCTTGTCGTCCAACACCTGCACCTTGGAACCGGCGGTGATGTAGAGGCCGGCTTCGATGGTGCAGCGGTCGCCCAACGGGATGCCGGTACCGGCATTGGCGCCCAGCAGGCAGCCTTCCCCCAGGGAAATGACGATGTTACCACCACCGGACAGGGTGCCCATGGTGGATGCGCCGCCACCGATGTCGGAGCCCTTGCCTACGAATACACCGGCGGAGATACGGCCTTCGATCATGCCCGGGCCTTCGGTGCCAGCATTAAAGTTGATGAAGCCTTCGTGCATGATGGTGGTGCCTTCGCCCACATAGGCGCCCAGGCGTACGCGGGCGGTATCGGCGATGCGAACCCCGGCGGGGACCACGTAGTCGGTCATTTTCGGGAACTTGTCCACGCTGTTCACTTCCAGCAGCTTGCCGTTCAGGCGGGCAACGAGCTGTCGCTCGGGAAGCTCTTCCAGGTCCACGGCCCCTTCGTTGGTCCAGGCCACGTTGGGCAGCAGCGGGAACATGCCGGACAGGTTGACGCCATGGGGCTTGACCAGACGGTGAGAGATCAGGTGCAGCTTCAGGTAGGCTTCCGGGGTGGAGGCCGGCTCGGCATCGGTTTCCAGTACGGTCAGTACCACCGGGCGCTCGGATTCCTGGAAGGCCACAGCGTAGCTGGCTTCGTGTTCGAAACCGGCGTCGCGCCATTCGCGGGCAATGTGCTGGACCTGACGATGGGTCAGTTCAAGGGCCGCGTTGCCGCCTTCATAACCCAGCTCTTCACGAATGACTTCCACCAGCTTGTCATCGGGGTTGATGGCCGGGTCCGGGTAGAAAACTTCCAGCCAGTTGTCATTGCGGTTCTTGGTGCCGCAGCCCAGGGCGATGGCGAAATAGTTGCTCATGATGTCTCCTTTGATGCTTGCACGCCGGCACGCTTAAAGGCGTGGTGCGTGTCGCGTGCCAGCGATTAACGCAATGTCTTTTCCCACTCATCGGCATTGAAGCCGGCGGTGATGGAATCGTCGTTCTGCAGAATCGGACGCTTGATGATGGAGGGATTGTCCATGGCCACGGTGACGGCCTTTTCCGTGTTCATGGATTCCTTGACCGCGTCATCCAGCTTGCGCCAGGTGGTGCCACGCTTGTTGATCACGGTTTCCCAGCCCAAGGCTTCCAGCCACTGGCGAAGACGCCGCTCGGGCACGCCTTCCTTCTTGTAGTCGTGGAAGTGATAGCTAACGCTATTGTCGTCCAGCCATTTCATGGCCTTTTTCATGGTATCGCAATTTTTGATACCGAAGACGGTCAGTTCCATTTGGTTTCCTCTTCGAGCTACAAGCTTCAAGCTACAAGCCTCAACGCGGGATGTGCCGCAGAGCCCTTCAACTTTATCGCCGCGCGTCATTTCTGCATTTGTGCGCGGGCAGGGCGCTTCAGGTTAAGCCAATCCTGATCCGTGTTGCAGCTTGAAGTTTGTGGCTTGTTGCTGCCTTTACAGCGTATCCAGTAATGCCTTGATACGTTTGGCTCCTTCGATACATTCGTCCAGCGGCGCTACCAGAGCCATGCGTACCCGGTTCTCGCCCGGGTTCTTGCCACTGACGGTCCGTGACAGATAGCGCCCGGGCAGTACGGTCACATTCTGCTCCGCCTGCAGGCGCCGGGCGAATTCCTCGTCGCTGACCGGCGTTTTCGGCCACAGATAGAAGCCCGCCGCCGGGGCGGATACCTTAAGAGCGTCACCGAGAATGTCCAGTACCGCATCGAACTTTTCCCGGTAACGGGCTCGATTGTCTTCCACGTGTTTTTCATCGTTCCAGGCGGCAATGCTGGCAAGCTGGTGATGAATGGGCATGGCACAGCCGTGGTAGGTGCGGTAGCGCAAGAAGCGCTTGAGGATTTCGCTGTCGCCGGCCACGAAGCCAGAGCGCAGCCCGGGCAGGTTGGAACGCTTGGACAGGGAGTGGAAGACCACGCAGCGGCGGTAATCGTCCCGGCCCAGTTCCGCACAGGCTTCCAGAAGACCCGCCGGTGGCTTGTCGCGATAGATCTCGGAATAACATTCGTCCGAGGCAATCACGAAGTCGTACTTGTCTGCGAGCTGGATCAGGGCCTTGAGCTGGGCCTTGCTCAGGGTGGCCCCGGTGGGGTTGCCAGGGGTGCAGATGAACAGTAGCTGGGTGCGGATCCAGGTGTCTTCGCTGACCGCATCGAAGTCCGGTTGCAGGCCGGTGGCATCGGTGCAGGGCAGATACATGGGTTCGCCGCCGGCCAGCAGGGTGGCACCTTCGTAGATCTGGTAGAAGGGGTTGGGCATCAGCACCAGCGGCTGACGCTGGCGATCAATGACCGCCTGGGTAAAGGCGAACAGGGCTTCACGGGTGCCGTTGACTGGCAGCACCTGGCTGGTCGCGTCCACGGTCGCCAGGTGGAAGCGGCGCTTGAGCCAGGCGGCAATGGCCTCGCTCAGCTCGGCAATTCCTCCGGTGGTGGGGTATTTGGCCAGCAGGTCGGTGTTGTCCTTGATCACCTGCTGCACAAAGTCCGGGGAAGGGTGTTTGGGCTCGCCAATGGAAAAGGCGATGGGTGACTTGTCCGAGGCGGGCAAGTCACTGAACAGGGCTTTCAGTTTTTCAAACGGGTAGGGGTGCAACCGTTCCAGATCTGGGTTCATAGGGTCAGGAGTTTCCGTTGTTCTTGTCGTCGAGCTCTTTGGTGAGGGTTTCCTGCAGTTCCTGGCACAGGGCCGGATCGGAAACCGGATCACCATTGAGGTCGGTGATAAAGAAGACGTCCTCGGCGCGCTCGCCCAGAGTGGCAATGCGTGCATTTTGAACCAGCAGTTCGAAGCGCATGAAGATGCGACCGATATGTGCCAGCAGGCCGGGGCGGTCCAGGGTCTGGATATCCACGGCGGTGCGATCATTGACGATATCGTTGCTGATTACCACCTGGGTGGGCACGTCGAAGTGTTTGTGGCGGCGAGGCATGCGCCGGCTGACAGTAGAGGAAAAACGCTCGGGATGCTTGAGCGTTTCCGTCAGCGTCTTGCGAATCTGTTCAATGCGAGCCCAGTCCTCGCCAATCGGGGTGCCGTGTTCGTCCAGCACGATATAGGTATCCAGGCTGAAACCGTCGGCACTGGTAATGATGCGCGCGTCCATGATGGTCAGGCCCAGGGTGTCGAGGGCATTCACGGTGGCGCTGAACAGGTTGCGGGTGTCCGGGGTATAGATAAAGATCTGCGAACCGCCGGCCAGCACGCTCTGGCTGGATTCACGGATCAGTACCAGTGGATCATCGGGGTCTTCGCGTTCCAGCAGGGCTTCGGTATGCCAGGCGATATCCCGTGGGGTTTCGCGCAGGAAGTATTCGTCGCCGATGTTGGCCCACAGGCTTTCGATATTGCTGGCATCGTAATCCCGGTCGGTGAGCATGCGCATGGCGGCATCGCGGGTTTCGTCGATCCAGTCCTGTTTTTCCACCGGGTTGTTCAGCCCGCGGCGCAGGGCGCGCTTGGTTTCCGTGTAGAGCTGGCGGAGCAGGGATGCGCGCCAGGAATTCCACAGGGTCGGGTTGGTGGCATTAATGTCGGCCACGGTGAGTACGTACAGATAATCCAGGTGCACCAGGTCGCCCACCTTGCGGGCGAAGTCGTAGACCACATCCGGATCGGAGATATCCTTGCGCTGGGCGGTGACGCTCATGGTCAGGTGGTTCTTGACCAGCCAGGCCACCAGCTTGCCGTCCCAGGCGCTGAGCCCGTGTCGCTGGCAGAACTGGATGGCATCTTCGGCCCCCAGTTCGGAATGGTCTCCGCCCCGGCCCTTGGCGATATCGTGATAGAGGCCGGAGGCATAGAGCAGTTCCGGTTTGGGCAGGCGGTAGAACACTTCGCTGGCCAGCGGGAATTCCTCGCGCAGGTCTTCGTAGCGCAGCCGGCGCATGTTCTTGATCACCAGCAGTGTGTGGGCATCCACAGTGTAAATGTGGAACAGGTCGTACTGCATCATGCCGATGATGGCACCGAACTCCGGCAGGTACTTGCCCAGGATGCCGTAGCGCTTCATGCGACGCAGTTGTGAAAACAGGGCATGGGGGCTGCGCAATAGCTGCATGAACAGCGCCGTGTTGGCCGGGTTGTTGCGGAAGGCATCGTCGATTTGGCGGCGGTTGTAGATCAGCAGCCGTACGGTGGACGCCCGGATGCCTTTTAGTTCCGGGTTCTGGGCCATCAGTACGAAGGCTTCCAGCAGAGCGCTGGGGTGCTTTTCGAACACGTCGTCACTGGTGACTTCCAGGTAGTCGTTGCGTACCTGGAAGCGGCGGTTCAGCGGGCGTACCTGCTCTGGTTCTTCACTGTGCAGGATGACTTCGTCAAACAGCTGCAGGAGCATTTCGTTGAGTACCGACTGGGCCAGTGCCACCCGGTAGAAGCCCTTCATGAAGTGCTCCACGCCCAGGTTGGCATTGGAGTCTTCGTGGCCCAGGCGGGCGGCGAGCTGGCGCTGGTGGTCAAACAGCAGGCGGTTTTCGTTGCGGCCGGTGAGTACGTGCAGTTCCCAGCGCACTTCCCAGAGGTAGTCCTGGCACTTGCGCAGCACGCCGTATTCTTCCTCGGTGAGGAAGCCCACATCCACCAGCGCTTCCAGACTGTCCGCATTGAAGTGGCGCTTGGCCACCCAGGCGATCATCTGCACGTCGCGCAGGCCCCCGGGGGCGTTCTTCAGGTCCGGCTCCAGATTGTATTCGGTGTCGTTGAAGCGCTTGTGGCGGGCCACCTGTTCTTCCCATTTGGCGGCAAAGAAGGCGGCGGAATCCCACATGTGCTGGGGACCGGTATGTTGCTCCAGCTTGGCACGCAGGGCGTCATCCCCGGCCAGGGTGCGGGCTTCCATGATGTTGGTGGCCACGGTGATGTCTTCCCGGGCCAGTTCCACGCACTCGTGCAGGGTGCGCACGGCATGGCCGATTTCCAGGCCGATGTCCCACAGGAAGGCCACGAATCGCTCCAGGCTGTCGCGCAGGGACGGTTCCGGGGCGTCGGCCATGAGCACCAGCACATCCACGTCGGAGCAAGGGTGCAGTTCGCCGCGACCGTAGCCGCCCACGGCCACCAGGGCGACCTGGTCGCGGTCGACCAGACCGAACAACGACCAGGCGGCCATCATGACCTGGTCCACCAGTTGTGAACGGGCATGGACCAGATCGGTGATGTTGGAGGCTTCGAAAGCCTGGTTCAGGCGCTGTTGGCCCTGTTCCAGGTACTGGCGGGCGTACTGGCCAGGCTGGGCGCTTTCCTGGAGGGCATCAAGGAGCTGTTCCTGGCTGAGAGCGGGAGAAAGCTGCATTGCGATCCTGTGTTATGTGGGCTGCATCAGCCGTGCGCCGGCGAGTGCCGGCATCAGTACAAATCGGTTTCTTCGCTGCGGGCGGTCAGCACTTCGTAGCCATCAGCGGTTACCGCGATAGTGTGCTCCCACTGGGCGGAGAGTTTGCGGTCCTTGGTGACCACGGTCCAGCCGTCGGGCAGCAATTTGTTGGCGGCCTTGCCGGCGTTGATCATGGGCTCGATGGTGAAGACCATGCCTTCCTGCAATTCAAGACCGGTGCCGGGTTTTCCGTAGTGCAGCACCTGGGGCTCCTCATGGAAGCCTTCGCCGATACCGTGACCACAGTACTCGCGGACCACCGAGAAGCGCTCGGATTCGGCCAGTTTCTGGATTTCGTGACCAATGTCGCCCAGCCGCACCCCGGGTTTCACCATGCGGATACCCGCCATCATGCAATCACGGGTGGTCTCCACCAGCCGTTTGGCCAGCACGGAGGGTTCACCGACGAAGTACATCTTGGAGGTATCGCCGTGCCAGCCGTCCTTGATGACGGTGACGTCGATATTGATGATGTCGCCCTTTTTCAGGGCCTTGCGATCATTGGGGATACCGTGGCACACCACATGATTGACCGATGTGCAGATGGACTTGGGGAAGCCCCGGTAACCCAGGCAGGCAGGGATGGCATGCTGCTTGTTGACGATATGGTCGTGGCAGATGCGGTCCAGCTCCTCGGTGGTGACCCCCGGTTTGACATGTTCGCCGATCATTTCCAGAACTTCGGCGGCAAGTTTGCCAGCTTCGCGCATTTTCGCGATTTGTTCGGGGGTTTTAATGACTACATTCATGGGCTCTGGGGAAACTCCTGCAATTTCAGTCAGTTGGGCAGGCTGGCAAGGCTGTTTTTCGTGCCGCCGGCGGGCGCATGGCGTTGCCTGGGAAGGGCGGTTGTGGTATAAAGCGCGCGCTTTCCTGCTCACGGCCACTGTGTGGCAATTGGTGTCGCATTGTAACCGTCGAAGAGGAGGGAAGGAAATCACACATGCCCCGTCACATAGCCCCGGGTGCCTGGATGCTTCCTGTGGAAGCACCGGGTTGGGTTTATGCGGGGGCGTGGAGGCCTAACCCAAAGTGGAGAAACCAAAATGTCCAGCGTAACTATGCGCGATATGCTGAAGGCCGGTGTGCACTTCGGCCACCAGACCCGTTACTGGAACCCGAAGATGAACACCTACATCTTTGGCGCCCGTAACAAGATTCACATCATCAACCTGGAAAAGACCCTGCCTCTGTTCAACGACGCCATGTCGTTCCTGAACAAGCTGGCTGCCAGCAACAACAAGATTCTGTTTG
>JAKSCQ010000193.1 GCA_022360555.1 Pseudomonadales bacterium | reverse complement strand
GATCGGTGCGGTGCGCGACCGCCTGCACCGCGCGGCCAAGTGGGTCGGCCGCGCACTCGGCGCGGTCCTGACTGCCCTCGGAATTCGGCTGTGGCTCAGCGAAGCTCCCGATCTGTCTACGCCACCTTGACCGGGAATGCGGAATCCGCGGCGGTAGTGTAACTTTCCATCTCGTTGAAATTGAGATAGCGATAAACATCGTCGGCCATGGTGTTCAGGTCGTTCGCATATTGCAGATATTCATCCATGGCCGGAATCTTGCCCATCACCGCGGCGACCGCGGCCAGCTCAGCCGAAGCGAGATAAACATTGGCGCCCTTGCCCAGCCGGTTCGGGAAGTTGCGCGTCGAGGTCGACACCACGGTCGAATTCTCCGCCACCCGGGCCTGGTTACCCATGCACAGCGAACAGCCCGGCATCTCGGTACGAGCACCACTGCGCCCGAAGATGCCGTAGTATCCTTCAGCCGTTAACTGCGCTTCGTCCATCTTGGTCGGCGGCGCGATCCACAGTCGTGTCGATACCGGAGCCTCCAGTTTGTCGAGCAGTTTGCCCGCCGCGCGGAAGTGACCGATGTTGGTCATGCAGGAACCGATGAACACTTCGTCGATCTTGGCGCCAGCCACGTCGGACAGGGTCTTGGCATCGTCCGGATCGTTCGGGCAGCACAGTACCGGCTCCTTGATCTGGTCCATGTCGATTTCGATGACGGTGTGGTACTCGGCATCGGCGTCGGCACGCATCAGGGTCGGGTTGGCCAGCCACTCTTCCATGCCCTGGATACGACGCTCCAGAGTACGGGCATCGCCGTAACCGTTGGCGATCATCCACTTGAGCATGGTGATGTTGGACTTCAGGTACTCGGCCACGCTGTCTTCGGACAGGGTGATGGTACAGCCGGCGGCGGAACGCTCGGCGGAAGCATCGGACAGCTCGAATGCCTGCTCCACGGTCAGCTCTTCCAGGCCTTCGATTTCCAGGATGCGGCCGGAGAAGACGTTTTTCTTGCCGGCTTTCTCCACGGTCAGGTGACCTTCCTTGATGGCTTGCAGCGGAATCGCGTGTACCAGGTCACGCAGGGTGATGCCCGGCTGGCGCTTGCCCTTGAAACGCACCAGTACGGATTCGGGCATATCCAGCGGCATGACGCCGGTGGCGGCGGCAAACGCGACCAGCCCGGAACCGGCCGGGAAGGAGATGCCCATGGGGAAGCGGGTGTGGGAGTCACCACCGGTACCCACGGTGTCGGGCAGCAGCATGCGGTTCAGCCAAGAGTGGATGATACCGTCGCCCGGACGCAGGGACACACCGCCACGGTTCATGATGAAGTCGGGCAGGGTGTGCTGGGTTTCCACGTCCACCGGCTTGGGGTAAGCGGCGGTGTGACAGAAGGACTGCATCACCAGGTCCGCCTGGAAGCCCAGACAGGCCAGATCTTTCAGTTCGTCACGGGTCATCGGGCCGGTGGTGTCCTGGGAGCCCACGGTGGTCATTTTCGGCTCGCAGTACATGCCCGGGCGAACGCCTTCCATGTCGCAGGCCTTGCCGACCATCTTCTGGGCCAGGGTGTAACCCTTGTTGGAGTCACCCGGCTGCTCCGGCTTGCGGAACAGGGTGCTGGGCTCCAGGCCCAGGGATTCGCGGGCCTTGGTGGTCAGGCCACGACCGATGATCAGGTTGATACGGCCACCGGCGCGCACTTCGTCCAGCAGTACCTGGGAGCGCAGGTTGAACTCGGCGATCACTTCGCCGTCTTTTTCCACCTTGCCTTCGAACGGGTAGATGTCGATCACATCACCGGTGTTCATCTTGGAAACATCGCACTCGAAGGGCAGAGCGCCGGAATCTTCCATGGTGTTGAAGAAGATCGGGGCGATCTTGCCACCGATGCAGACGCCACCGGCGCGCTTGTTCGGTACGAACGGGATGTCTTCGCCGAAGTGCCACAGTACGGAGTTAGTGGCAGATTTACGGGAGGAACCGGTACCCACAACGTCGCCCACGTAGGCAACCGGGTGGCCTTTGGCCTTCAGTTCTTCCATTTGCTTGAGCGGGCCGATTTCGCCGTCTTTCTCCGGGAAGATGCCTTCGCGGGCATTCTTCAGCATGGCGTTGCCGTGCAGCGGGATGTCCGGGCGGCTCCAGGCGTCCTGGGCCGGAGACAGGTCATCGGTGTTGGTCTCGCCGGTAACCTTGAAGACGGTTACGGTCATCTTCTCGGGCAGGTCCTTGCGCTTGGTGAACCATTCCCCTTCCGCCCAGGACTCGATCACTTCCTTGGCTTTGGCGTTGCCAGCTTTCATCTTGTCTTCCACGTCGTGGAAGGCATCGAAAACCAGCAGGGTGTGCTTGAGTTGCTCGGCGGCAACCTCAGCCAGTTCGTCATTGTCCAGACACTCAATCAGCGGGGCCACGTTGTAGCCACCCTGCATGGTGCCCAGCAGTTCAACGGCACGCTTCTTGTCGATCAGGGGGCAGCTGGCTTCACCTTTGATAATCGCGCTCAGGAAGGCGGCTTTTACATAAGCGGCCTGGTCCACGCCCGGCGGAACGCGGTTAACGAACAGGTCCTGGATGAACTCTTCTTCGCCGGCCGGCGGGTTTTTCAGCAGTTCAACCAGCTCGGCGACTTGCTGTTCGTTCAGCGGCTTCGGCGGCACACCTTCGGCGGCGCGCTCTTCAACATGTTTGCGATAGGCTTCTAGCACAGCGTTTCCCTCTTTCTCGAATTGGCTGATTTCTTTTGGAAATCAGTCTTTTAGGGTGTTACTGGGGGTTGGAATTGCGCGCGGAGTATAGCGGAAACGCCATCAACTGTTAAGCCAAACCGTGGTTACAGCCATTCATGAGGTGAATACTCGTAATCACTGAAAGCGCGGGGAAACCCCCTAATAGGGCGCTGTTTCACCCGCCGGGGGGCGCCGGAATCGTTTGTAGCTCCACAGGTACTGGCTGGGGTCTTCGTTGATCAGCGCTTCGATGGAGCGATTCAGGGCGGCCAGCGCGGTATCCAGGTCCTCGCTGGCCACATCGGCGTCAGCAGGGCGAATACGGATTTCGAAGCCGCGGGTGCCGGGCAGACGTCGGGCCCAGGCCATGAAGGGGCGGGCGCCGGTTTGCTGAATCAGTTTGCACGACAGGGTGCCTGTGTAGGCCGGATGCCCGTAAAAGGGGGCATGACGACCGCTGCGACGGTCAGGTACCTGGTCAGGGAGAATGGCGGTCATGGCGCCCTTGCGCATGGCCCTGACCAGACCGGCCACGCCACGGGCGGTGGTGGGGTACATGGTGGAGCCATAATGTTCGCGGCCTTCACGAACCAGCTTATCCACCTGGGGCAACCCGGAAGGGGCAAACATTACGTGCAGGTCGTAGTGATCTGCCAGCCAGAAATTCAGCACTTCCCAGCAGCCCAGGTGTGGGGCCAGGATCATCACCGGTTGGCCCTCGTTCACCGCCTGTGTCAGCAGCGCATCCCCTTCCACGGACACGATTCGCCGCAAGCCGGCGGACGGGTGGCGCCAGAAGAGGGCGATTTCGAAGGTATTGCGGATGCTTTCCACCAATGATCGACGCGCCAGACGAGCCACATCGGCCCTGGAAAGGTTGGGGTAACACAGGGCCAGATTGATCCGGGAAATGCGGCCTGCCTCCGTGGGCAGCCTGGCCAGCAGGGTACCCAGCACCGTGGCGAGCAGCCGGTTGAGCGCAAAGGGCAGGCAGGCTACCAGCCGAAGGGCAAAGACAGCGGCACGGCCTTTGAGTGTCTGAATGCGAGGATTGGTTCGTCGTCCCATGGCGGGAGAGTATAGGGGGTGGAGCGCTTGCACGCAGCACGCTTGCACGCAACACGCGAGAAAAACCTGAAATTGGAGGCGTGTATGCGTGGTGCGTGTCAGCGTGTCTGCGTCCCGTTATAATGCGCCCCCACCGCGAGGACGCCATGCACGACATTACTCACATCGAAGCCTTTCTGCCCTGTGCCACGCCCCCGGCCTGGATTGACTGGGCGTTGCAGCATCCGGACATCCTGCTGATTGACCACGCCCACTGCGAGAAAAAGGCCGCCAGCACGGCCCTGAACCTGATGTTTCGCTATGTGGACCGGCCGGACCTGCTGGATGCTCTCAGCCAGCTGGCCCGTGAGGAACTGCTGCATTTCGAGCAGGTGATACAGATCATGCGTCAGCGTGGCGTTGAGTATGACCACCTGTCACCGGCTCGCTATGCCCAGGGGCTTCGCCAGCATGTGCGCACCAGCGAACCCGGCCGCCTGGTGGACACCCTGATTGTGGGGGCCCTGATCGAAGCCCGTAGCTGCGAGCGTTTCGCCGCCCTGGCGCCTCATGTGGACGAAGAGCTGGGACGCTACTACCGCTACTTGTTGAAAAGCGAATCCCGTCATTTCGAGGATTACCTGAACCTGGCCGAGCAATACGCCGGCGAGCCAATCGCCGAGCGGGTAGACTTCTTCAAAGACGTGGAGAGGGAATTGATCGAGTCACCGGATGAGGTGTTTCGTTTTCATTCGGGAACACCAGGAACAGTTGACAGTTGACAGCTGCGCGACAACGTTTTTTGTGGAATGAAACGTAAGAGGCCGCGTCCATGCTTTGGGCGCGGCCTCTT
>JAKSCQ010000125.1 GCA_022360555.1 Pseudomonadales bacterium | reverse complement strand
GTTGCGTGTCAGCGTAATAGACAAAACCTCCCTCCACCCGGATTGACGAAGCACCATAAAAAAGCGGCTGCCCATACAGGGCAGCGCGGGGAAAGAAAGACAAAATAACAACAAACGTCTTTCAGCGGTTCATTCGTGTTTCTACCAGGCTTGCCACCACTGCCGGGTCGGCCAGGGTGGAAATGTCCCCCAGGCTGTCGTGCTCATTGGCTGCCACCTTGCGCAGGATGCGGCGCATGATCTTGCCGGATCGGGTTTTCGGCAGCCCGGGGGTAAAGTGAATCAGGTCCGGGGTGGCAATGGGGCCGATTTCCTTGCGCACCCACTGACGCAACTCGTCCAGTAGCAAGGCGGATTCGGTTTCCCCGTCATTAAGAGTCACATAGACATAGATGCCCTGGCCCTTGATGTCGTGGGGATAGCCCACCACGGCGGCCTCGCACACCCGGGGATGGGCCACCAGGGCGCTTTCCACTTCCGCCGTGCCCATGCGGTGCCCGGACACATTGATCACGTCGTCCACCCGACCGGTAATCCAGTAGTAGCCATCCTCGTCGCGACGGGCACCGTCACCGGTGCAGTAGTAACCGGGGAAGCTGCTGAAGTAGGTCTGCACAAAGCGGTCATGGTCGCCCCACAGGGTACGGGCCTGGCCCGGCCAACTGCCGGCGATGACCAGGTTGCCCTCGGCGGCGCCTTCCAGTCGCTTGCCGTCGTTATCCACCAGGGCCGGTTCCACCCCGAAGAAGGGCAGGGTGGCGGCCCCGGGTTTGGCTTCGATGGCGCCGGGCAGCGGGCAGATCATCACGCCGCCTGTTTCGGTCTGCCACCAGGTGTCGACCACGGCGGCCTGGCCGTTGCCGACCACATCATGGAACCACTGCCAGGCGGCCGGGTTGATGGGCTCACCGGCGGTGGCCAGCAGACGCAGGCTGTCACGGCGGCTGCTCTGGCAGCAGTGATCGCCGCCGGCCATCAGGGCACGAATGGCGGTGGGGGCGGTGTAAAGAATGTCCACGCTGTAGTGGTCGATCACCTCGCCCACGCGCTGGTCATTGGGGTAGTTGGGCACGCCTTCGAACATGACGCTGGTGGCGCCATTGGCCAACGGGCCATAGACCAGATAGGTATGGCCGGTAATCCAGCCCACATCCGCCGTGCACCAGTACACCTGGCCGGGGTGGTAATCGAACACCACCTGGTGGGTCAGTGCGGCGTAGACCATGTAGCCGCCCGTGGTGTGCAGCACCCCCTTGGGTTTTCCGGTGGAGCCGGAGGTATAGAGAATGAACAGCGGGTCTTCAGCGTTCATGGGTTCCGGCGGGCAGTGCGTATCGCTTTGCGCCTGTTCGGCCTGATAGTCCAGGTCCCGTTCCGGTTGCCAGGCGATGTCATTGTGGACATGGCGCACTACCAGCACCTTGTCCACCGACCCGGTGCCCGCCTGGGTCAGCGCCGCATCCACGTTTTCCTTGAGCGGTACGATCTTGCCGCCGCGCCGGCCGGCATCGGCGGTGATCACCAGTTTCGCTTCACAGTCGGCAATGCGCCCGGCCAGGGCATCCGGCGAGAAACCGGCAAACACCACCGAATGAATGGCGCCAATACGGGCGCAGGCGAGCATGGCGTACACCGCTTCGGGAATCATCGGCATATAGATCATCACCCGATCGCCCTTGCCGACGCCCTGGCGTTTCAGGGTATTGGCAAGCTGGCAGACGTGCAGATACAGAGCCTGATAGGTGATGTCCCGGCGGGGCTGGTCCGGGGCGTCCGGTTCCCAGTGAAAGGCAATGCCGTCACCGTTGCCGTCTAGGTGCCGGTCGACACAGTTGACGGTGGCATTGAGGGTGCCGTCCTGAAACCAGCGGATATGTACATCATCGGGTTGGAAGTTGATATCGCGTATCTGCTGCGGTGCGTCGATCCAGTCGATGCGCTGGGACTGTCGCCGCCAGAAACCTACCGGGTCCTGCAGGCTTTGCCGATACAGCGAGTGGTAGTCATTGCCGTCGATCCAGCAGCGCTCTTTCAGCGCTTCCTTCACTGGCACACGCAGGCCCTTGTCCATGGGGATTCCTCATCATGAAAAGCAATGCCCGGAGTGTGCGAAAAGGGTAGCGACGACTGAATTAGACCTTGGTCTTAGGCCACCCGGGGGTTCGACCTATGGCTAATAGTGAGAGGCGAAAACGCTGCGCAAGCTGTCCGTGGGAGTCACTTACATCCTGATGACAAGAAGAGGACAGGGCCATGACAGCAATAAAACCCAAGTACCTGTGCGCAGCCGTTGCACTTGCCCATGCGGGCCTGGTCGGCGCCGACACCATCGCGCTGGAGGAGCGCATCGTGGTACTGGAAGAAAAAATGGAGGGTTACCAGAAAGGTAACACCCAACTGGATTTTGGCGGTTTTATCAAGGCCGATACCATCTACAGCAAGTACAGCGATGGTGAGCACGCCACCGCTGACGTGGGCGAGGACTTCATGGTGCCCTCCACCATTCCCGTGGATCCCACCGGAATGGCGGATGACGGTTCCGGCAAGTTCAACATGCATGCCAAGCAAAGCCGTTTCTGGCTGAAAAGTTCCACCATGACCTCCGCCGGAGAAATCCGCGGGCATATCGAGATTGATTTTCAGACCACCGGGCAGGGCGACGAGCGGATCAGCAACAGCTATGCGCCGCGTATCCGTCACGCCTATGTGGCCTGGGAAGAATGGCTGTTCGGCCAGACCTGGTCCACCTTCTTCAACGTCAGTGCCCTGCCGGAAACCCTGGATTTCGTGGGCGCCGCTGGCACTGTGTTCGAGCGTCAGCCGCAGATCCGCTATACCACAGGGCCGTTGATGCTGGCCCTGGAAAACCCGTCCACGACACTCTATGGCGGTAGCACCAATGAATACGATGACAACAGCGTCCCCGATGTAGTGGCCCGCTATAACCTGGATGGTGACTGGGGCAATGTGAGTCTGGCGGCCATGGGGCGTGAGCTGAAATATCAGGACACCATTGGCGGCGTTGAGCAGGATGAAAGCGAATACGGCTACGGCCTGTCCTTGGCCGGGCGGCTGATGGTTGGCGCCATGGACGACATTCGCTTCCAGGTGAATTACGGCAACGCCCTGGGACGCTACACCACCTTGAATGCTTTCCGCGCCGGTCAGATCCAGGCGGACGGGGACATCGAGCTGATTGACCAGTGGAGCGGGGTGCTGGCGCTGCGCCACCACTGGAGCGATCAGTGGCGCTCCAACTTCGCGGTCTCCGTCAGCGAAGCGGACAACCCTGCCGATGTGGCCGACACCACCAACAAGACCATTCAAAGTGCCCATGCCAACCTGATCTGGCAGGTGGCCAAGCCGCTGTCGCTGGGTGGCGAGCTGATCTACGGGGACCGCGAGATCGAGAACGGTGAAGATGGCGACCTCAAACGCGTGCAGTTTACCGCCAAGTATGCGTTTTGAGTAATGCTGGCAAGCTTGCACACAAAAAACGGGGCGCTGTAAGCGCCCCGTTTTCTTTTGCGTGCAAGCGTGTTGCGTGCCAGCGTCTTAATCCACGTCCGCCGGGTACACGCCATTTTCGTCGTGCACTTCCTTGCCGCTCAGCGGCGGATCGAACACACAGGCAACGACCATGTCTTCGTCGCCACCGTACAGGTAGTGCTCGTCGTGCTCGTTGAGCAGGTAGACGGTGCCGGGCTGCAGGTCGTAGACCTTGCCATCGGAAACGGTTTCCACCTTGCCGTTGCCGGACATCACATACACGGTTTCCAGATGGTTCTGGTAGTGGATGTGGGTCTTGGTGCCCTTGAAGATGGTGGTGATGTTGAAAGAGTGCCCCATCTTGTCGTCTTTCAGGGACAGGCGAACGGACTGCCAGTTTCCGTTTTCCGCTTTGACACAGCGGTCTGACTTCTCGGCTTCCGCCAGAGTGCGAACGATCATGAATAGCTCCTGAATAAAAAAGGGAGGGGAGGCTCCCCCAATGAGGGGGAGCAATCAGATCAACCAGCGATGCTGGAAACAGAGTGGGCTTCGCCACGCTTGATGCGGTCGGTCATCACTTCGCTGACGCTTTCCTTGACGATATCAAGGGCACGGGTCAGGTCTTCTTCGCTGATGGTCAGCGGGCACAGGGTCTTGATCACCTGGTCGTCGGCACCGGACGTTTCGATTACCAGCTGGCGCTTGAAGCACGCCTTGGTGATTTCCTCGGCCAGCTCACCGTCACGGGCTACCAGGCCCTGCATCATGCCGCGACCATTCAGGTAGAACCAGTGATCATCATAGCTGTTGGCGATCTCGCGGAAACGCTCGGTGATGATGTCCGCCTTCTTCTGCACTTCCTTGGCGAACTTGTCGTCGCGCCAGTAGTGGTTCAGGGCGGCGGCGGCGGTCACGAAGGCCAGGTTGTGGCCCCGGAAGGTGCCGTTGTGCTCGCCCGGCTTCCACTGGTCCAGCTCCGGCTTGAGCAGCACCATGGCAAACGGCAGGCCGTAGCCGCTCAGGGATTTGGACAGGGTAATGATGTCCGGGTTGATGCCGATGTCATCAAAGCTGAAGAAAGTACCGGTACGGCCACAGCCTGCCTGGATGTCATCCAGAATCAGCAGCATGTCATACTTGCGGCAGACCTTTTCCAGGTTGCGCAGCCATTCGAAGCTGGCCGCGTTGATGCCGCCTTCGCCCTGTACCGTTTCCACGATCACGGCAGCGGGATGATCCACGCCGCTGGAGGAATCGGACAGTACCTTGTCCAGGTACTCGGTGGTGTCAAAGGCATCGCCCAGGTAACCGTCGTACGGCATGGGGGTAACACCGCCCATGGTCACGCCAGCCACGCCACGGTGGTGGCTGTTACCGGTGGCGGACAGGGCGCCCAGGCTCACGCCGTGGAAACCATTGGTGAAGCTGATGATGTTCTCGCGGCCCTTGATGTTGCGGGCAATCTTCAGTGCCGCTTCCACCGCGTTGGTGCCGGTGGGGCCGGTGAACTGCATCACGTGGTCCATGTCGCGGGGCTTGAGGATGATTTCATAGAAAGCATCCATGAACTCGCGCTTGGCCGCGGTGTGCATGTCTAGGCCGTGAACGATACCGTCACGCTGGATGTACTCGAGCAGCTTCTCTTTCAGGATAGGGTTGTTGTGGCCGTAGTTGAGGGTGCCCGCGCCAGCCAGGAAGTCGATGTATTCCTTGCCGGTTTCGTCGTACAGGTAGCTGCCCTTGGCCTGGTCGAAGACCACCGGGAAGCTACGGGCATAGCTCATTACTTCCGATTCGTGGCTTTCAAAAATTTCGGTATCCATGATCTGGTTCCTCGCTTGAAATTCGTTTGCTGGCTTCAGGTTCAGGCTTCGTCGCGGTTGAACGGGCCGATTCTCAGCAGGTATTCGTCATTATGTTCGCCGGCGAAATGGATGCGCGAGTCGAACAGAATGAATTCTTCGGTGGGCATGCTGCGTTCGTAGGCAAAGCTGCGGAACATGCCCCAGGACGCTTCGTTGTCCGGGGTGATGGTGGTCTCGATGAACTGCACGTCGGTACTTTCTTCCCGATCCAGCAGTTCGGCCAGCATGCGCTTGGCCAGACCCTTGCCGCGTGCCTTGGCATGCACGGCTACCTGCCAGACAAACAGCACATTCTGCTGCTTGGGCGGGATGTAGCCGGAAATAAAGCCGACCAGGTCGCCATCCATCTCCGCTGCCACCGAGGTATCGGCAAAGTGGGTGCACTGCAGCAGGTTGCAGTAGACGGAGTTCTCGTCCAGCGGTTTGCACTCGCTGATCAGCTTGTGAACCCGGCTACCGTCCTGGCTTTCCGGTTTACGGAAAATGATGTCATCCGGTTTGTCGGTGGATGAGTCCGATTTCTTTGCATCGTCTGCAAGCATGGTTTCACTTTTGGTCCGCTTTGGAAAAAGGGTTGGCATCGCGACGGTTGTGCATGTCCACCGCCGGCTGTGCCCGGTCTATGGCTCCCAGGTCCAGGACCGGGGAGGCATCGATATCTTCGGCGTTCATCATGGCCGCCACCCGTTGCAGGGAGCTGAGAATGAGGGATTGTTCCCAGTCCTCCAGGCTGTCAAAACGCTCGATGAACTCTTCCTGGAGAGGGGTGGGTGCCTGGTCAATAATACTGCTGCCAGAAGGGGTCAGTGTAGCGTAAACGCGGCGCTTGTCCGTTTCGCCCCGTTTGCGTTCGGTGAGCCCGCGTTTCTCCAGCCGGTCCAGGATGGTGGTAACCGTGGCCTGGCTGAGCGATACCTCGCTGGCCAGATCACCCATGGTCATTTCACCCTGGGCCGCAATGGCCTGCATGATCAGCAGCTGCGGTGAGGTCAGGCCAGAGACCTTGCTCAGCTTGCGCGAGTACAGGTCCGTGGCGCGAATAATCTGTCGTAATGCAATCAGCACGTCTTCGTGTCTGGCCATTGCCGTCAATTCTCTTGATAACAAAGTAATGTGACCGGAATTAGACATAAAAATCCCAGATCATCTTTGATCTGTAAGGAGTTTCTCCTGATGAGTTGAAGGCTTGGCCGGGTAACCCCTTGCAAAAACTGGTACGCTATTTTAGAGATAAAATATTTAGAAGTCAAAATAAGTGCCCCTGGCACGCCGGTTTGCAGAGGGGTCTGACAGGCCCGGCTCCCATGACGGTTTCTGTTTTGACCACGCCTTTTGCATATCGTTTTCCTGCTTCCAGCTCGCGCGTCTTCTGGCTGTACGCGGCCGGCAATACTGGTACGTGGGCAGGCATGATGCGACCATACGCGCACAGTTGACGGTTGATGGATGAGGTATTGCCTTGCTGAAACAATTCCTGCGCGCAAGTCTGATGGGAGCAATGCTGGTGCTGGCCGGTTTGCTTCAGGCACAGCAGCCGGCCCCGGAGGCGCCCCGCCCCGAGGCCCAGAGTGAAATTGAGAAAGGGCCGGTGATTTCCCAGTTCCGGGAAAACTGGATCCTCAGTGAGCTGCGCTCCATACGTCAGGACATGATGGAATACCGCAACCAGATGAACCTGCTGGTCACCGACCGGGAGCTGGAAGTGGCCGACAAGGCCATGGGCTATGCCACCAACACGGTGACCTACTTCTTCTACCTGATTGCCGGCGCCGCCTCCATCCTGGCGCTGGTGGGCTGGTCCACCATTCGCGATCTGAAGGACAATGTGCGGGTCTATGCGGAAAAGGAAATGGCCCGGCTGACCAGCGAATACGAGTCCCGGCTGGCGGACCTGGAGCGCGAGCTGCGTAAAAAATCGCGCACCATTGCCGAGAACCAGGAAGAAATCGAGCGCACCAACGAAATCCACAGCCTGTGGCTCAAGGCCACCAAGGAGCCCACCGCCCAGGCCAAGATCGAGCTCTACGACCGGATTCTCGAACTACGCCCGGACGACCCGGAAGCCCTAGCCTGGAAGGCCGACGCGGCCCTGGAGCTGGGTGAGCAGCGCTGGGCCCTGAGCCTGTGCGACCGGGTGCTGGAAGTGGACGAGGAAAACTCCCATGCCCTCTATCAGCGCGCCTGTGCCTGGTCCGGGCTGGGGGAGATCGACAATGCCCTCAATGACCTGGAAACCGCCATTCAGGCCTCGGAAACCCTGCGCCGCCATGCCCGTAGCGAGGAGATGTTCCGCCCGCTGGCGGAGCTGGAACGCTTCCAGCAGCTGGTCGGGGAGGGGGATGAAGGTGGCCAGCCTGCCTGATAGCCCGCTGCTGTCGCTTTTATAGGCAAACCCTCGGTCGGTAAATGGTCAATTTGCCGGCCGCTTTCTGCTAGACTTGCCCCCCTTGTAAGTTAGGGCGATGACGGTCCTGTTACCGTTTTGTTCACCTGAGGGGCTGTAACCTCCGCCTTTCAGCGCCCCTGTGGAGAAACCCATGAGTCAAGACAACGGTGCCGGTGGCACCAAACAGATGCCGGACGTGGCCTCCAATTCCATGGTGGACCATATCCACAGCACCCTGGACTGGGTGGGCATGAGCGAAATCCACCTGCCTGCCCGGGTCAGCGACACCCTGGCCGGCGAGCGCCCGGTCAGCACCTCCATCCAGGCCTACGTGAACCTGGCGAACCCGGATGCCAAGGGTATCCACATGTCGCGTCTGTTCCTGATGCTGGAAGAGACCTTCGGGGACCATTCCGTCAGTGCCGAGTCCATTGAGCAACTGCTGCGCAACTTCCTGGAAACCCACGAAGGGCTCAGCACCCGGGGCTTCGTGCAACTGGATTTTGAATACTCCATGCGTCGCCCGGCGCTCAAGAGCAGCTATTCCGGCTGGAAGAGCTATCCGGTGAGCATCAAGGGCACCTTGTGCGAAGAGGGCATGCGCATCGAGATGTATGTGGAAGTGCCGTATTCCTCCACCTGTCCGTGTTCTGCGGCCCTGTCCCGCCAGCTCATCCAGGAGCAGTTCCGCAAGGATTTCCAGGACGGCAAGGTGGATGCCGATGCCGTGTTCGAATGGCTGGGCACCGAAGAGGGTATCCTGGCCACGCCGCACAGCCAGCGCTCCATCGCCCAGGTGCGCGTCTTGCTGGACCACACCGAAGGCTCGGCCTTCCCGATTACCGCCCTGATCGACTCCATCGAGGGCTCGCTCAAGACCCCGGTGCAGACCGCCGTGAAACGGGTGGACGAACAGGAATTCGCCCTGCTCAATGGCCAGAACCTGATGTTTTGCGAGGACGCCGCCCGCCGCCTCAAGCAGGCGCTGGACCCGCAGCCCTGCTACAAGGACTTCTGGCTGCGTGTGAATCACCTGGAAAGCCTGCACGCCCACAACGCGGTGGCTATCGTCACCAAGGAAGTGGACGGCGGTTACCTGCCGATTCCCTGATCCGGGGGCGCAGCGGGCATCACGCTGCACTCAACACGCAAAAACGGCGGCACCCTGTGCCGCCGTTTTTCGTTCCCCGCCCCTCCCGTGGGAGCGGTCGTTCGACCACCCTCTCTCGCCCTTAAGCTTTTTGTGTGTATCGCGCACTGTCGGAGCGCCTTGCCCTGGCCTTTCGAGGCAGCTTGCCTGCAAGCGAAAAATGCGCGGGGCAATGCACAATATTGCGTTTTCTGTGACCCTGTGCATCGATTGGCACTATAGTGTTGGCTAAATTGTCGCCAATCGTCCGGTGCGGAAGAAGCCGGACTCTATAACAACAACAAACGTTAGCCTGAAGGTTTCACCAAATGCCTTGCTGTAGGCGAGTGATAAAGTGCTGCCAGTGCGTTCAGCCTGTGCCGTGTCAGGCTGAACGCCTTTCCCAGCAGTCTGGGCGCGCTGGCGGTGCTTTCTGGAGCCTTTCGCTTTGCGAGCAAAGCTCCAACAGCAAGCGTGATGCTCACAAAATGTCGATGGCCCTGGATGCCTTTCGACCTTGCAGAGCAGCACCAACGGTGGGTTCAGGAGCGTTTTGGTGAAATATTCAGGCTAGGGACTGCATGAGCTCAACTGAGGCGTTCCCCCCGGTTTCCGGGCGATTCTATCGAAGTGATCTGGTGGCCAGACTCAATGATTGTCGACAGGTGCCTCTGACACTGCTGCTGGCCCCGGCCGGGGCAGGGAAATCCACCTTGTTGAACCAGTGGCAGCAGCAGGTTGATGTGCCGCTGGTGTCGCTGGCCATTCGCCCCCAGGATGATGAGCCGGTACGGTTTCTGCGCCAATTTGCCGAGCAGACCCGCGCCGTGGTCCCAGCCTTCGACACCTCCTGGTTCATGCCCTTTGATGTGTCCGAACTGCCCCCGTCGTCCATTGCCGATGCCCTGTACGATGCCCTCGAACAGGTGCCGGAGCCCCTGTACATCGTCTTCGATGACTTCCAGCACATCACCAATGTGGAAACCCTGAAAGTGCTGGACGCCATGCTGGCCCACCCGCCGAAAGACGTGCACCTGGTGATCGCCAGCCGAACCCGGCCGCCACTGGAGCTGGCCGCCTTGCGTCTCGGTGACAAACTGCTGGAGCTGGATGCCGGCGCCCTGCGCGTCAACCGCCAGGAAGTCACCGAACTGAACCGCCGGCTGGGCGGAGAGCCGCTGGAAGACAACGAGCTGGAACACCTGATGGCCATCACCGAAGGCTGGGTGGCCGGGGTCAAGATCGCGCTTATGGGCGCCATCGGAGCCGGGGTGGGGGCGCTGAAAAACTTCAACGCCAGCCAGCCGGAAATCATGGACTACTTCGGCCACGCGGTACTCAAGGGCTTGCCGGATGCCACGCGCGCCCTGTTTTTGCAGAGCAGCCTGCTGGACAATTTCAATGCCGAGCTGTGCGATGCCGTGCTGGAAACCGACCGCTCCGCCCGGCTGATGGAAGAGCTGTCGCGCCGTGAGCTGTTCATTATCCCGGTGCCCGGCAAGCCCGGCTGGTACCGCTATCACGCCCTGCTGCGTGAATTCCTGCAGGCGCGCGTGGCCATCGACATGCCGGATTGCGTGACGCCGCTGCACCGCCGGGCGAGCAGCTATTTCCTGAGCCAGGGGGATTACGAACAGGCCATGTGGCATGCCTTCCGGGCCGGGGACCATGCCCTGTTTCTCAATGGCCTGGCCCGGGCCTTCGACTACTGGCTGCGCGAAGGCTATGCCAGCCAGATTCTGGAATGGGCCGAACAGGTACCGGACGAGGAAATCCTCGCCCGGCTGGATCTGGCCGCCCCGCTGATCAGCACTCTGACCCTGTCGCGGCGGTTCTTCCGGGCCCGTTACTATCTCGATGCCCTCAAGGCCGATCCGCCCACCGAGCAGCACGGCGCCTACAATGATCCCTCCACCCTGGAGTTCCTGGAACTGCATCTGCAACTCTTTCAGCACGACGCCGACTTCATGGAAGGCGCCAACCTGTCATTGCTGATGGAAACCAGCGGTCACCGGGATGTGCGGGCGTTCTCCCTGGCCATGGTGGCCTACTACCATCTGCAGCATGGTCGCCTGCAATCGGCGCTGGCGTTTGCCTCCCAGGCCCGAGAGGTGCTGATGCAACTGGGGCACCGGTTTACGGCGGGCTATGCCGGCCTGATCACGGCCCTGGCCAACCAGCAGTTGGGGCACATTGGCGAGGCCGTGGCTTTCATCACCGAACATTTTCAGAATACGCCGCGCGACTGTCCCACCTGGTCGTTGTGGGCCACCGGCATGGTGGTGGTGCTCTACGACCAGAACCGCCTGGAAGAAGCGCGGGTGCTCTGTGAAGACCTGCTGCCCATGGTGTCCAGTGCCTCGGCCACGGAAGTGATTTCCACCGTCTATCTGACCTTGTCGCGCCTGCAGCATCTGCAGGGCAACCGCAAACCGTCCGAGCGGATGCTGGAAAAGCTGCTCAGTATTCTGCAGTTGGGCAACTACGAACGCTTTGTCAGCATGGCGGTGCTGGAGCGGGCGCGGCAGGCATTCGTGAATGCGGACGGGGCACGGCTGGAGGTGGTGGCTGAACGCTTCGCCCTGGCCGGCTGGGTGGAGGAAAACCTGCCACTG
>JAKSCQ010000011.1 GCA_022360555.1 Pseudomonadales bacterium | reverse complement strand
GTACATGACCAACGGCATGATGCTGTTGCCGCCCAGTGCTTTCTTCCTGATCGGTCTGTTCATCTGGGCAATTCGTGCCTGGAAGCCGGAACAGGTGGAAGAAGACGACTTCAAGATGAAGCCCAACACCCGTGTCAGCGACGCGTTTTAACGGAGACGAGGAATGTTTGAACATTATCTGAGCCTGTTCGTCCGCGCCGTCTTTGTTGAAAACATGGCGCTGGCCTTCTTCCTGGGCATGTGTACCTTTATCGCCGTATCCAAGAAAATCCAGACCGCCATCGGTCTGGGTGTGGCGGTGGTGGTGGTGCTGAGTATCACTGTGCCGGTGAACAACCTGCTGCTGACCTACCTGCTGGACGAAGGGGCACTGGCCTGGACCGGCATCCCGGCGCTGGCCAACCTGGACCTGCGTTTCCTGGGCCTGCTCAGCTACATCGGTGTGATCGCCGCACTGGTGCAGATTCTGGAAATGACCCTGGACAAGTATGTGCCCAGCCTCTACAACGCTTTGGGTATCTTCCTGCCGCTGATCACCGTGAACTGCGCCATCCTGGGTGCATCCCTGTTCATGGTCGAGCGTGACTACACCTTCGGGGAAGCCACGGTCTATGGTGTCGGCGCCGGTGTTGGCTGGGCGTTGGCGATTACGCTGCTGGCCGGTATCCGCGAAAAGCTCAAGTACAGCGATGTTCCGGATGGTCTGAAGGGCCTGGGCATCACCTTCATCACCGTAGGGCTGATGTCACTGGGCTTCATGTCTTTTTCCGGCGTGCAGCTGTAAGGGAGGGGTTGAATCATGAGTGTTGAGATTATTCTCGGTGTCGTCATGTTCACCGCCATTGTGCTGGCGCTGGTGGCGGTGATTCTGGTTGCCCGCTCCCGCCTGGTGGCAAGCGGTAACGTACACATCAACATTAACGGCGATGAAGAAAAGAGCATCGATGCCCCTGCCGGTGGCAAGTTGCTCGGTACCCTGGCCAACCAGGGCATCTTCCTGTCTTCCGCCTGTGGTGGCGGTGGTACCTGTGCCCAGTGCAAATGTCAGGTGCTCGACGGTGGCGGTGACATCCTGCCCACCGAAGAAGGCCACTTTACCAAGGGCGAAATCCGCGACGGCTGGCGCCTGAGCTGCCAGGTGAACGTAAAGCAGGACATGAAGATCCAGGTGCCGGAAGAATTCTTCGGCGTGAAAAAGTGGGAATGCGAAGTTATTTCCAATAACAACGTGGCCACTTTCATCAAGGAACTGACCCTGAAACTGCCGGAAGGCGAGAACGTGGACTTCCGCGCCGGTGGTTATGTGCAACTGGAAGCGCCGCCGTTCGATGTCAACTTCTCTGATTTTGATATCGAAGAGGAATACCGGGGTGACTGGGAGCGCTTTAACTTCTTTGACCTGAAGTGCAAGAACAACGAGGAAGTGATTCGCGCCTATTCCATGGCGAACTACCCGGAAGAGAAGGGTATCCTCAAGTTCAACATCCGGATCGCCACGCCGCCTCCGGGGTCCAAGGACATTCCGCCGGGCATCATGAGTTCCTACGTGTTCAACCTGAAGCCGGGTGACAAGATCACCGTATTCGGGCCCTTCGGTGAATTCTTCGCCAAGGACACCGACGCGGAAATGGTATTCATCGGTGGTGGTGCCGGTATGGCGCCCATGCGCAGCCATATCTTCGACCAGCTCAAGCGCCTGAACTCCAAGCGCAAGATGAGCTTCTGGTATGGCGCCCGTAGCTGGCGTGAGACCTTCTACAATGATGAATACGACAAGCTGGCCGAAGAGAACGACAACTTCGAGTGGCATCTGGCGTTGTCTGATCCGCAGCCAGAAGACAATTGGGACGGCCTGACCGGCTTTATTCACAACGTGCTGTACGAGCAGTATCTGAAGGACCACCCGGCACCGGAAGACTGCGAGTACTACATGTGCGGTCCGCCGATGATGAACGCCTCGGTCATCAAAATGCTTGAAGACCTGGGTGTGGAACCGGAAAACATTCTGCTGGATGACTTCGGCGGATGATTCCCGACGCCGGCCTCAGGGCCGGCGTTTTTAATTGAGCTACAAGCTGCAAGCCTCAAGCTACAACGCGGAAAGAGTGTTGGGAATAGTCAGGAGCCGGTGGCCGTGCCGTAGGCTATAAGCGCGGGCACAGCTTGCCAGAACCTGATATGACATCTCGTGTTGCAGCTTGAAGCTTGTAGCTTGTCCCCTCCACAACATCCGGATCTGAACTATGCCTCGCATCCTCCCTTTGCTGGTTCTTTCCTTGTCCCTGCTGCTGTCCGCCTGTGACGACACCCAAAACCGCCTGTCCGTACTCAGTGGTCCCACCATGGGCACCACCTGGAGTGTCAAGTTCACCGGCACCCCCGATGAGGGCGTGGATGCCCTGAAAGCGGATATCGAAGCTGCCCTGGAGCAGGTCAATGCGGAAATGAGTACCTACCGGCCCGACTCCAATCTCAGCCGCTTCAACCAGGCCGAGGCGGGCAGTCTTGTCCGCCTGCCGGACGATACCGTGAAGGTACTGACCGCCGCGTTCGACATTTCCACCATGACCGAAGGCGCCTATGACGTCACCGTGGGGCCGGTGGTTAACCTGTGGGGCTTCGGCCCCGACCCGGATCGTTTCGAAGCCCCGGCGGAAACGGACATCGAGGCGGCTCTGAGCCGGGTTGGCTGGCAGCAACTGCTGCTCAACGGTAATGAGCTGCTGCAGCCGGGTAATGTCTATGTGGACCTGTCTTCCATCGCCAAGGGGTTTGCCGTGGACAAGGTGGCCGGGCTGCTGGACCAGCAGGGACTCACCGGCTATCTGGTGGAAGTGGGCGGCGAGCTCCGGGCCAAGGGGACCAAGCCCTACGGTCAGCCCTGGCGCGTGGCGGTGGAGCGGCCGGTACCCGGTGTCCGCGAGGTGGAGCAGGTGGTGGACCTGACCGACCTGGCCATTGCCACCAGCGGCGACTACCGGAATTTTTTCGAATCGGATGGTAAACTGTACTCACACACCATTGATCCGCGCACCGGTTACCCGGTGGAGCACCACTTGGCGTCGGTAACTGTACTGCACGAGAGCGCCATGATGGCTGACGGTCTGGCCACGGCCATGACCGTGCTGGGGCCGGAAAAGGGCATGGCCCTGGCCAGAGAACAGGAACTGGCGGTGTTCTTTATTGTCAGAACCGATGAAGGCCCGGAAGAAATCTCGACTCCCGCCTTCGATGCAATCGTAGAGGACAAGTAACATGTTGATGACCATTATGGCAGCAGTGATTTTCATCGGCCTGCTTTTCACGGCCATGGCCGTCGGCGTGATTCTGTCCAACAAGCCGATCAAGGGCTCCTGCGGTGGCCTGGCCACGCTGGGCATGAAGGAAGGCTGCGAGATCTGCGGCGGCGACCGGGGCAAGTGTGAAGAAAACACCGAGAAGGTGAACCGCGAAAAAGCGGCCACCCTGGGCAAGGACGTACTGAAAACCTGATCCAGCACCCTGCATAAAAAAGCCCGCGATATCGCGGGCTTTTTTGTGGTTTTGCACAGCTGGAGGGGCCCTTACGACTCCGCTATCCCCCCTATGGGGCAGCCTCCGGCTGTTCTGCGCTTTGCTTGTGCCACGGAATCTCCCGATCGGCAGAGCCATTCGAAAAGCCACGAGAATGGGCGGGAGCCCCCGGGGTGACGCGTATTTTTAAAAAGCGTGCTTGCCATTTTTCGTACTGAAAAGAAGCGAGTGTTGTCGCCTTGTCGGCAAGCTCGCAGGAAGGCAGGAATCAGGGCGCGCCCAGCACCACCGCCGTGCGTAGTTTGGACTGGCCATACTTGCGCATCTGGTTGAACTTTTCCCGGCTGATGGGCACGTGCTGGCAGTCCATGGGCACCTGGTCCTCGCCGGGGTCCGGGTCATGGATATAGAAGCACTCTTCGTCACTGCCGCTGATGGCCACCCAGTGGGGCGCCTTGCGGCCGTCCATACGCCAGGTGCTGATCAGCACCAGCACCACCTGCCCGGCGGCGATGGCCGCATCCAGCTCGCGGGCGCTGAACTCCTCGTACACCACCGGCACGGACTGTGTCTTGCAGGTTTCCACAAAGTAATCGTGCAGGGTACGGATAACGGCCTTCTTTTCCCGGTCGCGCACCGAGTCCGTGAACAGCGGGCCGGTCTGGTTACACCAGACCTGTGCTGTCAGGCCCCGTTCCCTGGCCGCCAGTGCCAGGCCCATGGGGTGGCAACCGCCGTGCCCGGCGGTCATGTAGATGGTGGTGGCCTCCCGCCACAGCAGCAGCTCCTCGGTGGTACTGGGAGCCTGCTGTTTCAGTGCCGCCAGCGCCATCAGCAGGCAGGCCGGGCCGCAGGTAAAGGGCGTGGTCTGCTGCACCCAGGGCAGGTGCAGTTGCTCGGCGTTGGCGGGCTGGTAATGCAGCCGTTTCTGGTAACGCAGGGCGTTCTCGTGATCGTCGTAATAGTCTGGCGTTTCCGCGAACAGCCGATAGCCGCGCCGCTCATACAAGGCGATGGCTACCTGATTGTCCTTGCGTACTTCCAGCCGCAGGTACAGACGGCGCTGATCCTGGGCATAGTCCTCGGCGGCATCCAGTAAACGCTCGCCCAGCTTCTTGCCACGCTGGGCCGGGTCCACCGCAATGGAATACAGGCGCGCCAGCCGTGTGCCGGGCTGGAGCAGCACGAGGGCATAGCCGGCCAGGTTATCGTCGCCATCCAGCGCCACGATCAGCCCGCTGTGTTGTTGTTTGAGCCATTTACGAAAACTGCGGCGCGACAGCCGGTCTGACGAAAAACAGCGCTGCTCCAGCGCGGTCAGAGCGGCCAGATCATCGGCATGGGCGGGACGAAGTTGAAAGACAGTCATAACAGCTATCCAGAAGGACTGTCAGCATAAGGCAATTCCCGGGAGCGTCGCCAGCGATATTGCGGTAGTGGTGACAACAGGGGCACAAAGGCATACTGGCTGGCAGGTGGTTGAGAGTTTCCTGCGCAAGAAGGGCGTTAGCCCTTCGCTTTGCAAGCAAGGCTCCAACGGCCACACCCCTCACCCGTTGGAGCTTGGCTCGCAAAGCGAAGTTTTCAGCGGGCACCGGGCGCTGCCAATGAGAGTAGAGCCCCGGGGATTGAGTACGCAAAGGGCTTGCCGCAGCCTGTGCACAAGGAGGAGATGGATGCAGAAAGAGGAACCGGTACGTGGCCTTATCCTTTCCGGTGGTGGTGCCAGGGGGGCGTATCAGGTGGGGGTTCTGTCCGCCATATCCGAAATGATTCCCCGTGGGAATCCCAATCCGTTTCCCATCATTTGCGGGACCTCTGCCGGGGCCATCAATGCGGCTGCGCTGTCGGCCAATGCCGGCAATTTCCGTACCGCCGTACGTGGCCTGGAGCGGGTATGGACCAACATTACCGCCGAGCAAGTGTATCGCACGGATACCTATGCCCTGATCAAGTCGGTGGTACGCTGGTTCTTTTCCGGCATTGTGGCGACCAAAACGCCGGAACGCAGTGCACTGCTGGATAACATGCCTTTACAGCGGCTGTTGTCACTGGTGATCAATTTCCGGCGCATTCAGGAAAACCTCAACCAGGGGCACTTGCGAGCACTTGCCATCACGGCCTCGGCCTATGCCAGCGGCGAATCCGTCAGTTTCTTTCAGGGCGCGGAGGAATTGCCCGAATGGGTCCGTGCCCGGCGCAAGGGCAAGCGTTCGGTGATCGGTGTGGAACACCTGCTCGGTTCGGCGGCGATTCCCATTCTGTTTCCCGCCAGCAAGGTGGATGGCGCCTACTATGGTGATGGTGCTTTGCGCCAGCTTGCCCCCCTCAGTCCGGCCCTGCACCTTGGCGCCACCCGGCTGCTGGTGATCGGTGTGTCCGGTAATGTCAGTGCCGGGCGGCAGCGGCAACTGAGCGGTTATCCGTCCATGGCCCAGGTGCTGGGGCATGTGCTCAACAGCGTGTTCGTGGATACCCTGGAAGGGGATGTGGAGCGCCTGGAGCGCATCAACCGCACGGTGTCTGCCCTGGGGGAACGGGCCCGCCGCAAGCACGGTATTCACCTGCGGGAAGTGGACGTACTGAAAATCTATCCGTCCCGTCCCATCGATGAAATTGCCGCGGAACATCTCAAGGAACTGCCGCGTAGCCTGCGCTTCTTCCTGCGCGGGTCCGGGGCCACCAAGTCGCCTGGCGCCAGTGCCATGAGTTATCTGCTGTTCGAGCCGGGTTTCACCCGCGCCCTGATCGAGATGGGCTACAAGGATGCCCAGGAACGCCGGGAAGAAATCCTGTCCTTCCTGAGTGATCAGCCGTTGATGGACGCAGCGTCCGAAGCGTAGCGGTGCTTGCGCTGGAAGTGGCTGACAAAGCTGGTGGGGAAATCGGTGATGATGCCGTCGACCTTCAGGCGTGACAGCCGTTCCGCTTCGGTCAGATCGTTCACCGTCCACACCGAAACTTTCAGGCCCCGTTTGCGGGCGCGGCGCATCAGGGCTGTATTGACCAGCGAAAAGTGGGGCATCAGCCAGGCGCAACCCAGGCCATGGGCCCGACGAGTGGGTTGCAGGTAACGGTACTGGCAGACATAACCGCGCTCCACATCCGGTGCCATGGTGCCGATCATGCGCAGAAAACCGGTGTGACTGGAGGTGACCACCACCCGTGACTGCAACTGCTGCTCGTGGATCATGTGGGTCAGGTGGTGGGCGAGCTGGTGCAGCACCACCCGGTCGGCGCCCTTGACCTCGAACTGGAAACGCATGTTCGGCCCGCACAGATCCACCACCTCCTGCAGTGAGGGAATGCCCGTGGGGCTGTGCCAGCCGGGGGTATTGCGGCGGGCATCCATGACACCCAGTTGCGACAGGGTGTACTGCCGCACATGGCCCTGCATGCCGGTGGTGCGGGTGACGTCGCTGTCATGCAGGACAATCAGGTGGCCATCGGCGGACAGCCGCACATCCAGCTCGATCTCCGTCACGCCGGCCTCCAGCGCCACCTGAAAACTGGCCAGGGTATTTTCCGGGGCTTCGCCGCGGGCGCCACGGTGGCCAACCAGAACCGGGTAGGGGGACGGGGTGTGTGCGGTCATTGCGATAGTCATACGGTGATTATTTTCGAGCAAGATGACAGCGCTGTGACGTTGGCACAAGAGGAAAAATTGTCATTTTTATGACTTGTTGCCCCTGTAGCGTTCTCGCAGCCCTCCCGATACCCGGGGGAGGGGATGGAGGTGCCATGCTGGGTCGCTATGCCCGTTTTTTTGCCTTGAGCTGGTTTCCGGATTACGAAGGGACGGTTAAAGGCGTCTCGATACAGCGCCTGTTGGTGATGGCGTTGTTCTGGCCGCTGTTCCTGCTGGTGCAGGCGATCAATGGCCTGGGGCTGCTGCTGGATTACCTGCTGTTTCCCGGTTTTCGCCGGGTGAACATCCGCGAGCCCCTGTTCGTGGTGGGCGTGCCACGCAGCGGGACCACCTTCCTGCACCGGCTACTGGCGCAGGATGACCGCTTTACCACCACGGCCCTCTGGGAGTTGCTGTTCGCCCCCTCCATTACCCAGCGCTATCTCTGGACCGGCCTGGCCCGGCTGGATGCCGGCATCGGCCGGCCCCTGGGCCGCCTGTTGTTGTGGCTGGAGCGACGCCTTCTTGGCGGGCTGGATGGCGTGCACAAGACCGGCCTGTTGGACCCGGAAGAGGACTACCTGGGGCTGATACCGGTGTGGGGCTGTTTCCTGCTGGTGCTCGCCGTGCCGGTACCGGCGTTGTGGCGGCTCACCTTTCTCGACCGGGATGGCAGCGCGCCAGAAAAAGCCCGCCTGATGCGGGCCTACCGGCGGTTCGTGCAACGGCACCTGTATTTTCATGGCACCGACAAGGTCCTGTTGTCCAAGAACCCGTCCTTCACCCCCTGGATGCAAACCCTGGCCGAAGCCTTCCCCGATGCCCGTTTCATTGGCTGTGTTCGCAACCCCGACGCCGCCGTGCCCTCGCAGATCAACTCCATCCTCATCGGCGCCAAAATCTTCGATGGTCGTGATACCACCGCCTACTGGCGGCAGGGCTTCATGGCCATGCTGGATTATTACTACCGGCACCTGCTGGAATCTCTGGAAACGCTACCCGACAACCGCCAGGGATTATCGGTTATGGAAACGCTGGCCGCTGAACCGGCGCAAACCGTCATCGCCTTCTACCGTCGCTTTGGCTGGTCCCTGGATGATGACTTTCGCGAGCGTTTGGTGCAGCAGGACCGCCAAGCCAAAGGCTACCGCAGCGGACACCATTACAACCCGGAAGCACTGGGCGTGAGTGCCAGTGAACTCGCGGATATCTTCGGTTGGGTCTACCACCGCTTCGGCTACCCGCTCCCTGGCACTGATTCAGCACCACGGTAGGCGGAGCGAATACGCTGTTTGAGCCTAGCTGGCGCGGAATCTCCAGAAGCGTTGCCAAACGCTTTCTACAAAGCCGCTGTGGGAGCGTGCCTGCACGCGAATCTGCTTGCGATATCAGTAACGAGTAACGAGTTGCGAGTTGTGAAAATCGACCCCGTTAAAGAATTCTTGGTTTTCGAAACTCGCAACTCGAAACTGACCCCGCAGGCGCCCCGTTACATCTTGTCGCAAAATCCCCGTCATCCTGGGGGCGCGGTGTCACATTTCGGACATGACTGGCCGCAATACTCGCGGGCATGGATACCAAAACGCTACGCATATTGTTTGTGGTGGATGCCATCAAGGGCCGGAACGGGGTCGGAGCCTACTTCCAGGACCTGGTCTCGCATCTGGAAGCACACGTGGAGCGGGTGGAGCTGGTGCAGCCCTGCATGCAGGACCCGCACCCCTGTCAGGGGGCATCCATGCCGATTCCCGGCGACCCTACCCAGCGGCTGTTTTTCCCCAAAGTGCGCGAGTTGAGTGCCCTGGTCTGGGAAATGAAGCCCCACGTTATTGTCATCCCCGGGCCCGGCATCTTCTCCATGATCGGCTACTGGATCGCCAAAAAATGGGGCATCCCGGTGTGCGTCACCTTCCAGACGGACTATAACCGCCTGGTGGAACTCTACTGGGGCCAGCGCCTGGCGCGCCTGGCCGGCGGCCTGCTTAACTGGGTCAACCGCACCCTGTTTCAGGGCAGCGAAACCGCCGCCACCATCTGCGAATCCATGATCGCCCAGGCCCGGGCCGCCGGCGCCCGTAACCCGCAACTGGTGGGCACGCCCCTGGCCCGGGAATTCGTGCAAACGCCCCTGGAGCCGCTGGCAGCCAAGGTGGAACGAGTCTGTTACGTGGGCCGGCTGGCGGCGGAAAAGAATATCGAATCCTTCCTGGCAATGGCCGAAGCCCGCCCGGACTTGCACTTTGATGTGGCCGGCGATGGCCCCCTGCGCGGCAAGGTGGAAGCCGCCTGCCGGCAACGGCCCAACCTGACATTCCATGGCTGGTGCAGCCGGGCGCAGGTGGTCGAATTGCTGGACCGTTCCCAGATGCTGGTGTTGCCATCATCCGTGGAAGCCTTTGGCACCGTGGCACTGGAAGCCATGGCCCGGCAGCGCCTGGTGATCACCACCCCGGCCTGTGGCATCAACGAATGGCCGGCCCTGGCACGCGGCCTGTGGATCATGGCGGACGGGGAGTCGCTGGGCGATACCCTGGCACGTTTGCAGGCTTTACCGGCAGCAGAACGCCAACAGAAAGCCCGGGCCGCCCGTCAGGCCGCCCTGGCAATGAACCACGACGCCATCGAAAACTGGGCCGGGGTGCTGGCCCATTGCGCCACCCTGGCGCCGTCACCCAATCGTGCCTTGCCGTCGCCCACGCTGGCGCTGTTGCGCCGTTTGAGCAGCAACCATGTCTGAGAGAGCGTGCCAACCATTACGAGCCCTGGTCAGCATTCATGATGTGATGCCGGAAACCCGCCCCCAGGTGGAAGCCATGCTGGAAAAGCTCGCGCTACCGGCGTCAGCGGTGACGCTGCTGGTGGTCCCCGGCCGGGACTGGCGCCACGATGACCTGGCCTGGCTGCACAAACTGCAGGATGCCGGCCACCCGCTGGCCGGGCATGGCTGGTCCCACCGTTGCCAGCCCCCGGTCACCCTCTACCATCGTCTGCACAGTGCCTTGTTGTCGCGGGATGTGGCGGAGCACCTGTCTTTTTCCGGCGATGGCATTCAACGGCTGGTGTGGGATTGCTACCGCTGGTTCTTGCGCCACGGCCTGACGCCGTCGCCCCTGTATGTGCCACCGGCCTGGGCACTGGGCGCCCTGAGCCAGGCACAACTGGCTGGCTTGCCGTTTCGCTATGTGGAAACCCTGACAGGCGTCCACGATACCCACGAACAACACTTCACCCGTCTGCCTTTGCTGGGCTTTGAAGCCGATACCGCGTTTCGGGCCTGGGTGTTGCGCCTGTTCAATGCCATCAATATCAGCCAGTCCCGACGTTCCGGTGTGCCGGTGCGTATCGGGCTGCATCCCCACGACTTTCAACTTCGCCTTGCCGGTGAAATCCCGCCGTTGATAAAAGCGGTGACGGAAGCTGTGACGTATCCCCAAGTATTGACGAACGTCAAAACCGACCCAGGCAGTCTGCCACTTTAATCTCGCTCAAATATCCAAAAAAACCCGCCAAGAGGGCGGGTAAGCGTACGGTGGCGTGCTCGGTGTGTCGCCACGGTACATCACAGATACAGCACACGAAATTTTCAGCATCCATATTAGCGGCCTTTAAAAATGATGTAATCCATATAAATCAAAAGCTGGGTTTGGGTGTTTTATACAGAATAAGTAAATCCAGCTTTTATAAAAGCTCATGTTGTCTCATGAAGAAATCTAATAATATGAAAATAATGGATTTTTTTATGGTTTGTTTTTCTTTAATCCAGCTTTTGTTTTTTTACTGTTCTCCATCCGTTTCCGGAAAGCTAGTGTGCCTTGACCGGTATCCAGTTGTACACGGGCTACCGGTGGTCCGGTGATTTTCAGTGCAGTTATATCTTGCCGGACAGGCGATAGAACGACTGTCTAAATAATGGAAATGGAGAAAACCATGTTTTTGAAAATCATGAAAAATCAGGTTGTGGGCGCAGCAGGTCTGCTGGCGTTGCTGAGTGCTGGTCCGGCCATGGCGACCAATGTGGATCCGGGAACCGGCTCTTATACCTTCCAGGGGAGTGGCATCGAAGTGACCAAGACTGTTTTTGGTTTCCCGGTAACGCTTTCCTGCAACGTGGAGCTGGATGGGGAGCTGGATGTAGATGGTAACGGCACGGTTTTTATTGATGTAACCGGCGGTCGGATGTTGCCCGGGGGCGATAGCAACTGTAGCCAGGTAGACCTTCAGTTCAGTGCAGGTAACTGGTATGCCAGCGAGCAGGGTACCTCCACAGCGGGGATTCCCGAAGCCAGTCTGCCTAGCCCCCGTCTTGGTACGGTGATCACTGGTCAGTTCAACAACGTGCAGGTGGATACGCCTCTGGGCTACTGCAGCGGTTCCATCGTTGTCAGCTATTCCAATGGCGCCACCATTGGTGCCCCGTCCTCTTTCAGCTTTACCAACGCAGCACTGGGGACATCAGGCTGTACCATGGACGGTGTGTTTGAAGCCACTACCGACGTGGATGTCTGGCAGTAAGCACCCATGAAGTCCTGAAATAGGCTAACGCTTATTTCATACTTCGGAACGCCCGATGTTTCGCATCGGGCGTTTTTCTATTTGGGGGAATTAAGTTTTGTACCGGTGATTGTCATGAGTGGTGAATAGGGGGACAGCGGATCTAACCAATCTTCTGATCTTTATCTGGGATCGGGAATTGGTGGTCGGTTCAATGTGCAGGTAGTGATCTTTCCTATTGTAAGTGCTTCAGAGTTTGATGGAACAATGCCATGACCTCCACCTTCAATAACCAGGACAGTCCGGGCTATTCAAAATTCTTAATGGGTAGCTCGAGGATTAGCAATAAACCGGTTTAAAATAAAAAAGGCGGATCCGAGGATCCGCCTTTTAAATACCTACCGTTTGATTACATCCGACCGGTATTGAAGGTGGCTACCGTAGCCCGGTAGTAACATTTCCATTCTTCCTTGCATTTCTGCTGATTCAAGCCATTCGTACATGAGGTTTGAAACCAGAGATACATCATTAGTATTAAATTGACTGATGTGCATGGTGCCATCCGGGTTAAAATGAATTTCACCGGATAGCTCCAGGTTAATGGGTAGATTGTAAACTTCGTGGTTCCAGTCGACGGGAATGAACGGCTTCAAGTCCAGGTTCTCCTGCAGAGCAGGTGCATCCACAAACAGCTCGATATTGGCTTCCAGGGTCGGAGTGCCGTTTACATCTCTAATCCAGGCCGAAATAGGTTGATTGCGCAGACAGGGAGACTGTGGCGTCTCAATGCAGTCTGGATCGGCCTTGGCATAACGCATGCGCATAACCTGTGGACCGGTATTCACCCCCAAGACTATTTGTCCTTGCACCTGTGCTCTTACAGCGAGGGAGGAGGCAAAGACCTGCGCGGGCCAGAGCTTGACGGCAACGGCTTCCTCGTCCTCATCGTACTGGCCCATCTCGGCAACCACTGCGCTGTTCAGATAAACAAATTTCTCTGTTGGGCAGGGCATGGGGGCCTTTGTCATGGTGTAACCGCAACCCGTGTTGATACCGGTGAGGGCTATGCCCTCACTGGTGTTGGGTAAGGTGGATAACAGCTTGGCGCTATTGGGGGGCGGGGTGAGGCCGTCGGGATCGTAGCAGGGCGCTTCGGGATCACTGCAGGCATGGGGGTCCAGCGGCTGGTTCCCGGGGCCGGCTTCTTCCATGGTGTAGTTGCGCATCTCCATGATACGGGTCGCAGGGTACTCGTCAGGGAAGGGGTCCGGCCGGTCGTGGATGAAGTTGGCATTGGTATCGGCGCTGGGGGCCTTGAGAGCCATGATGACGTTGTCGCTTGACGCTGCCCCCCGGAAATACTGTTGCAGATTCTGGCCGCCAGTATCGGGCTGGGCAACGGTTTGTGACAGTACCGTCGTATTAGCAAGATCTTCTTTACGTACCTCCTGCAATTGGGTTTGCAGCGGTAGATCGTCGGTATCACATATTGCCTGGCTGCCATCGCAAAGCACGCTGCCACCACCATTGAAGTCATTGGTGGAGTGCAGGGTATAGCGGTACAGGCGGTTTTCCTGCCAAGGGTTGCTGGGCCAGAAGGTGATCCGGTTGCCTTCCACTTTCAGGTCGCCGTCAAGGGTGTTCAGCACGGTATTGTTGTTATCGACCTCGTGCACCTCAAAGGTGGTGCCCAGCTGTACGCTTTCTGGCAGGAGGGGCTTGGAGGTTTGCACGATGATGGGGCGATCCGCTGGCAGGGGGGCTACCGGTAGCAGATCCGATGGGGCCCGCTGTTCAGAAGGAAATGCCGCTATATTGCTGAACCCGGTGTAGGCCTCCCTGAGGCTGTCCAGGCATTGACCTGCGATATCATTGGCCAGATTTTGCTGGGTGTCGTCCAGTACGCAGGGAAAGCCCGGGTAGGCAGACAGAACGACCGGAGCTCGCTGGTTATTTACTGTCACCGGTGGGTCATACTGGCCGGTAGCATTAATGTGCGAGGCCTCGTGGAAGCGCGGTTGTTCAGGCAGGGCAAAAGTGAGCGGCGTATCCGCCATGAAGGCGTTGCCGGCCAGATCGGTCAGCCCTTCGCCCAGAATAATGTCATAAACGTAATCGATGCGAGTTGAAAAATCCGATTGGGTTGGGTGCTGCAGCCCGTTATCCGGGCGCAGAATAATGGCCGCACCATCCTGTTCCAGGCTGTATGGAATGTCGGTGCCATTTTCCTGCAGTGCAATCCGGCTTTTGGTTACGGTTGCCGGGTTCAGCGGTTCACTGAAGTTCAGAACAATGGGGTCGCTGGACAGGTGGGCGGATGCATCTTCACCAGGGGCCCAGCTTTGCAACTCCGGGGGCGTGGTATCGGCCACCTGCTGCGGCGGGTTCTGCTGGTCCGGGTAGGCTTCCATGTGGAAGCTCAGGGTGCCGTAGCCCCGTTCCTGGCCGAGGATGTTCGGCTCCACCACGCTGACCGCATCAATGGTCATGATACCGTCCTTCACCAGGGCGGTGCCCACCAGCTCGATGTGCAGGATGTCCTGGGTGACGGCGCCATTGGCGGTGGGGTCTTCGGTTGACATGGCCACATCCATGAACAGGCGCACCTGCCGGGGGGCATCGGCCCGCTGCGAGTAGGGATTGGGCAGCAGGTAACCACTGGCATCGGACAGGAAGTGCACGTTGACCGCACCGGTGCTGAACCCGGCGGGCACTTCGCCACCAATGTTCACGTCGATACTGGTGCCGGCCAGGATGGTGCTCCTGGGCACGGTGAAGGGCGTGACATCCGGGTAGTTGGGTACGAAGGCCAGTTCGGCATGCACATCGCCGCCTTGCTGGGTGGCGTTGTCTTCGCCCAGCAGGGTGGCATTGACCGGCACTTCGTTGATGGGCAGGCCGGTGAGCGGCGAGAGTACCGCGCGGTTGGCCGAGTCGCTGACCTGCTGGACCATGACTTCGCGGGGGTGGGAATCCCCGGGGGTCAGGGTGTAGCTGTCGGCGGCGAAGCTGTTGCCTGCGGTGCTGGACAGGCCGTCCGCCAGGGACAGGGTGTAGTTCTGCCCCGCTGTCAGGTCGTCGGCGGGGTCCAGTGTCAGGTAGGGGCCGTCCACCAGCACCCGGGCTTCCACCAGTTCACCGCCGGGGCCGGTGAGGGCCAGGCTGTCGCCATACTGGACGCTGGCCGGGTCCAGGGGCTGGGTGAACTGCAGCCGGAAGGAGGAAAAGTCCATCACCGGCAGGGCCTGCCCGTCGGGGACCAGGCGGCTCAGGGCGAAGTCCTCGCTGGCCAGCACCTGGCTGCGCGGGCCTTCTTCCAGGGCGCGGGTGGTGAAGGCGAAGACATGGCTGTCGGTGTCGCCATCCACCAGCGGCAGGCCGTCCACGACCACGGTGTAGCGGGTCAGCGGGGTGAGCTGGCTGTCCGGGGTCAGAACTAGGCCACGGCCGTTATCGATTTCCCGCAGTGTGTAGCTGACGGTGGGGCCGTTGCGGTTGCCCTGGTGCAGGGTGATGTGGTCTTGCGCTGTGCTGGTGTCGACCGCACTGGTGAAACGCAGGATCACCGGGGCCGGGGTGGCAATTTCGGTCTGCCCCCGGGCCGGGTAGCTGTAAACCAGCGACTGGGTGCCGGCGTTCCAGTTGTCGGTATCAATGGTGCCGCTGTCCTCGCCGCCACAGGCGGCCAGCAGCAGGGCGGAGGTGAGGGTGGCTATTGTCTTTTTCATTATGGCCTCCGATTAAAACTTCATGGTCATGGAGCCGGAGAAGACGCTCACGTCCCCTTCGGTGGTGACGGTTTCATAGGGATTCACCGGCACCATGGGGTCGGTAGAGGTCAGCTCGAAATCCCGCTCGTCCAGCATCTGGTACTGGTAGCCGAAGGAAAGCTGAAGCGGGTAGGCAAGAATGGGCGGGTCGCGCAGCTCCAGTGTGCCGCCAATCCCGATCAGGGTGCGGTCGGCATCCAGGTAGTTCACGTCCAGGCTGCGGTTGCCTTCCAGCGGGGATTCCTGAATCGCCACGCCCCCGGTGAGGGTGAGCATGTCATTGACCCGGAATTCGCCCCCCAGGCGTGGAATCAGGATGTCCTGGAAGTTCAGGTTGGCCTGGTCCTTGATGGTGTCCCGCTCGAATTCATCGCTGAGATCGGACCAGGTCTGGTATTCCAGTGTCAGACCCAGGCGCCAGCGGTCAGCGCGATATTGCATGCCCAGGGCGGTGATATCCGGCTGGTAGGCATCCAGGGTGGCGATGGCCAGGTTCAGGCCGGGATCAGGGATGGTGCCGGGAATGATGGTGGTGGCTTCCACCTGGGTTTCGGTATTGGAATGGCCACGGAAGGACAGGGCGGTTTCGATACCGTCCACCAGGCAATCGCCACTGCCGCAGAAGGTTTCCCCCCAGTTTACGTTGAGCCCGAAAATCGGCCGGATCGAGGGCTTGGCGCTCACGTTGAGGCTTTCTAGGCTGGTGTTGCCTTGCAGGTCGGTATAGGTATACAGGTTGGCGTCCGCATGCAGGGTGACCCGGGCGGACAGGCCGGCATCGATGCCGCGCAGGATTTCGGTGGCACCGCCCAGGTTCAGGAACAGCGGCTGGCGGCCATAGCTGAAGTACTGCCCGCCGGTGGAGGTGCTGGAATCGAAGGCCAGCATTTCCTCACCGTATTTCTCCACGCCGGCGATGAACCCGAAATAAATCGGGTGTTCACTTTTAGTAAGGGAAGTGAGATTTGTTTTCATCCCGATGAGCGCTTGTTGTGACGGCGTGTCTTCAATCACGTCGCTGCTGCGCCCCAGGGGCGCGGCCCCGCCCTGGCTGCTGATGCGCAGGTCGTGGTCCGCGTGCAGCAGGCCCAGGGTCAGTTCACCGCGCTCATCGTGGGCCAGGTAGGCCGGGTTGTAGTAGGTGGCGGAAACATCGCTGTTGAACAGCGACAACGCCTGGGCGCTGGCCACATCCCCGGGAAGCACCCCGTAATTGGTGCCGATGTTTCCCATATTGGCGAGTGCATTGGGTGCAAGGAGGATAAAAGCAAGCGAAGTCAAATTCTTGCGCCTGAGCGATGGCATTTTCATATCACGTTTCCCTTTTTTTTGTGGTCTTTCTTTTAGTTAGTGGTTGTTTGCGTGCTTTATTGCGTTTATGTATATGTCGGGTGAACGGATTTCAGCCTAGAGTTTGGGAACGCGTTTGAAAAAGCGAATAAAATAAAAACTACTTTTGGGAAATTAAAATCATGAGTATGAAGCTGATAAAGGAATTCAGCGTTTTTGTGCAACTGGTCCGGGCGGGGAAGATGACCAGTGCGGCAGATGTACTAGGAATGTCACCTGCGACGATCAGTCAGCGACTGCGTCATCTCGAAAAAGAGTTGGGGGTACGCCTGGTCAACCGAAATTCAAGGGCGTTGAACGTCACGGACGAAGGCAGGGCATTGTTCGAGCGATTGAATACGCTGATGGATGACCTGGAAAGTACGGCGGATTCCGTGGCGCAACTGGCAAAGGGGCCGCACGGTAATCTGAGAGTCTGGTCCACCATGGGGTTGGGGCGGAACCGCATTGCCCTGCTGGTGAAGGAGTTCGTGGCACGTTATCCGGACGTGCCGGTGCAGCTTTTCCTCGGCGATAGACCCTATGATTTCGTGTCTGAAGGGTTGGATGTGGCCATTGCCATCGGTCAACCGGAGGACTCTGCGCTGGTGGCCAGAAAGCTGATGGAGAACCGCTGTTACCTGGTGGCATCTCCGGATTATCTGGCGACGCACCCGAAGATTAATGAGCCACAGGATCTGCGTGAACATGAGTGTCTGATTCTGGATTGTTATGGCTCGTTCAAGGATTTCTGGCCTTTCTTTGATAAGGATGATAATCGCCATACCGTGAAAGTGACCGGGAGGCTGCATACGGATAATAGCGAAGTGATTCGACAATGGGCGCTTGATGGCATGGGGGTGGCACTGAAAAGTGCCTGGGATATTCAGGCCTTCATTGACGACGGCCGGCTGGTCGAAGTCTTGCCGGAGTTTCGTCCGCCACCGCTGGATTTTTATGTGGTTTATCCAGAAAGAAAATATATCCCGGCGAAAACCCGGGCTTTTGTGGAGTTCCTTTTTGAGAAAGCCAGGCAGGGTGTGCCCGGTATTCTGAACCCGGAAGAAGTGAAGAATTTCTAAATCTTTGATTTGGTTTTTTGTGTGCAATGTGCTGATCGGATATCGGGCATAACGGAATGTAAAGGTTAACCGGTAAACGTGATTTTTCTCGCTGTTTACTTTTCCCCATATATATTGGTTTCCAATATTTTCCCGCACTGACGGGCCCTGCCGTAACTTGCTGATGCAAGACGGAATCTGCACGACTCTTCGTATTATTGACCTTTTGGTTGTGCGCTTTGGCGCATGATGTCAGTTTGGCGTCGCCGCCGGGTATGTTCACTGCCGGGCTGTCAGGTTACTTTGTGACCGATCAGTCACGAAAAAATGAACAACAAAAGGTTTATGCCATGAGAAGCCACAATGGGGCAGGGGGGTTGGTGCTGGGAGGCCTGCTACTTGCGTTGCCCCTGGCCGTCACCGCCAGCCAGGACTATGACGATATGAGCCGCCGCGAACTGAAGCAGATGGCTGAGCAGAGCCGCAAGGAGGTGATTGATGAGGCTGATGGCTGGCAAACGGAAAAGATGCAGGTGGACACCGCGGTTGTGGCCGGTCGCTGGAATACGGTGCCGTTTCAGACCCGCTTTTTTGATTACCCACCGGCCAAGCTGAAAGCGCAATGGGGTGAGCTGACCCGTGCCATTCGTGTGCCTTACCCGTCGGCGGCGTACCTGAAGAAACGCATCGAGTACTTTCCCAAACTCAGGGAGGAACTGGGGCCGGACTTCGATGGCGATTATGAGGCCCTGTCTGCTGAAATCCTGCACGCCTGGCGGCTGTTCTTCCGTGGCGATTTTCGTGCCGCCAAGGAGCATGGTGCCCGGTATGGCGCCTTCGGCAAGTTGCCGGCGTATCTGGCGCAGTGCATCTATGCGGTGTATCTGGCCGATACACGGGCGGAAAAAATCGAGCTGTTGGAGGATGTGGCCAACCAGATCACCGATTACGTGGATGTGCTCAAGGCACTGAAGGAGGTGCCAGAGTTCCGCGAGGACTACATGATGCTGCGGCTGGGTTATGCCTTTGCCATTGCGCGCATTGCCGAGGAAGCCACGCCGCTGGAGGCACTGGTGAACAACTACCTGTTCAAGGTTACTCATGCGATTGACGACACCCTGGCCATTGATCCGGAGCATCCGGTGGCCCTGGCGATGCAAGCGGTGAAGGATGCCAACATCATCCGCTTTGTGGGCAAGCTGCTCGGCAGGCTGACGTTTGGGGCGCGGCTGAGCCGGGTGGAGGAGGGGTTCGACGCCTCGGTGGCCCAGGAAGATGATTTGGCCATCGTGCATTACGAATATGGCAATTCGCTGATCTACATCAACCGCAACCGGGATATCTACCGGGCATTTGAAGCGTTTAATACGGCCATCGGGATTCATCCCAAATCCGCCATGGAGGCGTTGGATTCCATGTATGCGGCCAAGCGACTGCGCGAGCTTCAGGACTATTACCTGAACTACAGGCAGAGCTTTCGCTCCTTTGAACGGGAGCGGCGCGAGTACATGGAAAGGACGGATGAGAATCTCTACAACGTACTGCACCCGCCGTTCCTGGTTTCCCGGTATGTGGAAAACCAGGATGACTATGTCCGCGCATCCTTGAGCCAGTCACCCTAGGATTGCACGCGAACCCATACGAGTTGCGAGAAGCGAGTTTCGAAAACCTAAAAGATCATTTCCGGCTGTCGCTTCTCGCTGCTTGTTCTAATTGCTCGCCGGCTGGGACGGGGCGGTGCACTGGAAGCCGGCGGTGATGGTCCAGGCGATGCAGTCGCCTTCCTCGGTTTCGGTCTTGCAGGACTGGCTGGGCTTTTCGGCCGGGATGGCGCCGTTATAGCCCCAGCCCTGGCATTGGGCCGTGGCTTTTTGCAGGCCCTGCTGCCAGTCCACTTTCGGGCTCTGCATCAGGCTGTAGTCATAGGCCAGGATTACCGTGCCGTCGGATTGGTTGCCGTCGGAAACGCGGATGGCGGAGGGGGCCGCGCAGGAAGCAAGAATGGCGGTAGCAAGCACCAGGGCAAAACGTGAAGACATGGTTGGCTCCGGGTCATTGATGAAAATGAAGCAGCCTACAAGGTGCGGCGTTTCGCTCAAACCCCACCTTACTTTCAGCCGTTGGAGCTTTGCTGGCAAAGCGAAGGTTTCAGCAGGCGCCGGGGTTCATTCGACCGTTCGCCTTGCGAGCAAGGCTCCAACGGGTTTGGGAGTGGCTCCCACCTCACTTTCAGCCGTTGGAGCTTTGCTGGCAAAGCGAAGGTTTCAGCAGGCGCTGAGGTTCATTCGACCGTTCGCCTTGCGAGCAAGGCTCCAACGGTATCCGACCGCCCGGCATTTGGTTCTAGTCCCGGTAGCGTTTGGTCAGGTCGGCGTAGGCATCCACGCGGCGGTCGCGCAGGTAGGGCCAGATGCGGCGCACGGATTCGCTGCGTTGCATGTCCACATCCGCCAGCAGGACCTGCTCCGAGTCGTTGTCGGCCTGGGCGAGAAATTCCCCCTGGGGGCCGCAGACGAAGCTGTTGCCCCAGAACTGGATGCCACTGTCATCGGCCGGGCTTTGTTCAAAGCCGGTGCGGTTGGCCACCAGTACCGGCAGGCCGTTGGCCACGCCATGGGCGCGCTGGATAGTGATCCAGGCGTCGAGCTGGCGTTGTTTTTCGCCGTCATCGTCGTTGGGGTCCCAGCCGATGGCGGTGGGGTAGAGCAGCAGGTCGGCGCCGGCCAGGGCCATCAGCCGGGCGGCTTCCGGGTACCACTGATCCCAGCACACCAGCAGGCCCAGGCTGCCCACGCTGGTCTTGATGGGGGTGAAGCCGCTGCGGCCATCGTTGAAGGTGCCGTCGCCGGGGGTGAAGTAGAATTTTTCGTAGAAGCCGGGGTCGTCCGGGATATGCATCTTGCGATAGATTCCGGCCAAGCTGCCGTCCCTTTCCAGGACCACGGCGGTGTTGTGGTAAAGCCCTGCCGCGCGTTTCTCGAACAGGCTGCCGACAATCACGATGCCCAGTTCTTTGGCCAGGGCGCCGAGCCGGTCGGTGCTGGGGCCGGGGATGGGCTCGGCCAGATCAAAGACGGCGGTGTCTTCAGTTTGGCAGAAGTACAGGCTGCGGTGCAGTTCCTGCAGCAATACCAGCTCGGCCCCCTGTTGTGCCGCCTGGCGAACCAGTGACAGGGAGTGCTCCAGGTTGGCCTGCAAATCCGCTGTGTTTTTCTGCTGGATGACCGCAACGCGCATCGACTTTCTCCGCTCCTTGATTCAGAGGGCCCCACGGGGCAGTTGCATGGTGACACAGTGCAGGCTGCCATGCTGCTCGATCAGTACCCGACAGTTGATCGGGGTGACGGTTCTGTCGCCGGCCACGGTTTGCAGGGCGGCAAGGGCCTGCGAATCGGTGTCGCAGCCGTAAACCGGCAACAGAATCTTGTTGTTGGTGATCAGGAAGTTGGCGTAGGTGGCCGGCAGCCTTTCGCCCTCGCGGCTGTATTGCGCGGTGGGCAGCGGCAGGGGCACCAGGGTCAGGTTGTGCGCCGTGGCCAATGCCTGCAGTTCCCGTTCCATGGCGTTCAGTGACGGGAAGTGGCTGTCGCTGCTGTCCGTGCACTGCACATAGGCCAGGGTGCGGGCGTCGACGAAGCGGGCCAGGGTGTCCACGTGGGCGTCGGTGTCGTCGCCTTCCAGTTCGCCATGGTCCAGCCACCAGATGTCCCGGATGCCCAGTTGCTGCTTGAGCTGCTCACTGAGTGCCTCTTCGGACAGGGACGGGTTGCGGTTGGGGTTGCGCAGGCAGTGGCGAGTGGTCAGCAGGTTGCCCTGGCCGTCGGTATCCACGGCGCCGCCTTCCAGCACCAGCGGCTGGCGGTCCAGTGGCAGTTGCCAGGGCAGGCTGGCGTTGAGGGCGTTATCCTGTTCGGCCTCGAATTTGCCGCCCCAGCCGGTGAAAGTGTAGTCCAGCAGGCGCAGCTCGCCTTGGTCTTCCACGGCGAGAGGGCCGAAGTCCCGGGCCCAGGTGTCGTTGTAGTCGGCGATCAGGATCCGCAGGCGGCTGGGGTTGATGCCCCGCTGGGCCACCAGGCGTTCGATGCGGTTACGCAGGGTCTCGCTGCGGCAGACCAGCAGCACATGCTGGTGGTCGAGCAGGGCGGCGAGGATATCCAGGTAGCATTGTTCGGCGGCGGCCAGGTGGTTGGCCCAGTCGGTATCCGGGTCGGGCCAGGCGAGCAGCACCCCCCATTGGGGGTGCCATTCCGGAAGAAATCGGCGCATGCGGGGGCGTCTCTGGGTTCAGGCTAAAGCATGACAGCTTGCATGCGCCGGAGTGTGCTACTGCTTGGCACCCCAGTCAATATAGAAACCGCCGTCGCCCCCGCCGTCCGCCTGTTCGGTGTTGGTCTGGGCATCATTGACGGTTTTGTCGGCCTCTGACTGAGCCGCTTCGGCGGCCTGTTCGGCTTTCTCGACTTCCGCGTCAGCTTGCGCCTGGGTGTCTTCAACTGCCTGGGTGGTCTGTTGCTTTGCCTTTTCCACCTGGGCCTTGCCGTCTTTCATCGCCTGGTCGGCTTCGGCTTTTGCTGCGGCCTGCTGCTTGGCGGCGGCCTGTTGCGGGGTGTCTTCACCGGCGATGATGATCCGGCCGCTAACCGGGTCAAAGCGGAACTCGCCATCAGCGTTTGTTTCCGATGCCGGCGCCCGCTGGGGGGCAGGGGCAGCGGCCGGTTTACTGTCAGCGACGTCAGGCTGCTGGGCCGGTTCCGGCTGGGGTTCTGGCTCGGGCTGCGGTGCGGGGGCCGGCTCCGGTTCCGGTTCGGGTTGAGCGACGGTTTCGGGCTGCGCCGGGGTGTCTGCCGGGGCCGCTTCGGGTGCTGCCTGGCTGGGAGTTTCCGCCGTTTGGGGTTCCACGGCCGGGTTGCTCTCCGGTTCCTGGGGAGCGGGGCCGCCGACAAACTGGCCGGTAACCGGATCGAAGCTCAGGCCCTGGCTGTCTGCCGGGGCGGTTTCGTCAGGGGTATCGGTGGTGGCCGGCGGGCTGTCGTTGTCGACTTCCTCGATGGGGGGGAGCGCCGTCGTCGTGCCGGAGACCACGTTCGGTGCCGGGGTGGCCGGGCGGTCCACAACGCTGTGCAGGGTAATGCCGTTCTCGAAATACACGGAGAAGCCGTCATAGTTCCAGCGGGTAATGGCCGGATTACCCACCGGCCCCTTGGTGGAAGCGGGGGCTCCGAATTCCGCACGAACCTGGGATTGGGGGGTGCCACGTTGGGGAACGTCTGCGGCCAGTGCCGCAGCAGGCAGACCCAGCGCTGCCGAAGCCAGCAGCGACATTATTTTTATCTTCATTTCTTCCCCCGGCGAGAGTTATTTTCTTTCGATATTAGAAAGTTAGGCACGCTTATTCAACCACTTTCCCAGCACCTGGACACGGACCCCGGTCACAAAGACGGTTTGCCAGTGTGGCATTTCCGGCGGAGTTCGCCGGGGCCGTAGTATTTGCTGCGGGTTTCGGGTTAAATGCGCTCCATGTTTCGACCGCTATCCTTTTATGTGGGGCTGCGCTACACCGGTGCGCGTGCCCGCAACAGTTTTATTTCCGTGATTACGCTGATTTCGGCGCTGGGCCTGATGCTGGGCGTGGCGGTGCTGATTACGGTGTTGTCCGTCATGAACGGTTTTGACCGCGAGCTGCAGACCCGCATTCTCGGCATGGTGACCCACCTGTCGGTGCACGGGCGCGAGCCCGTGGAGGACTGGCAGGCGCTGGCCGGCCGTCTGGGTCATCACGAGGAAATCGAGGCCGTCGCCCCCTTTGTGCAACTGGAAGGCATGCTCACCCATCGCGGGGAAGTGGCCGGTGCCATGATCAATGGCATTGCTCCTGAGGCCGAGCGCAAGGTGTCTATCGTGGGTGACTACATGGCACAGGGTGAACTGGAGGAACTGGCCCCAGGCGAGTTCGGTATGGTGCTCGGTTATGGGCTGGCGCGGCGATTGGGGGTTGAGCAGGGCGACAAGGTCACCCTGGTGCTGCCGGAAGCGACCATTTCCCCGGCCGGGGTGATGCCCCGCTTCAAGCGTTTTACGGTCACCGGTATTTTCCGGGTGCGGGCAGAGGTGGATTCCCTGTACGCCTACGTGAATGTGGAAGATGCCGCCCGGCTTGCTCGCCAGCGCGGTACCGTGCAGGGGGTGCGGCTCAAGCTCAATGACCTGTTCAGTGCCCCGACGGTGGGCTGGCGCTTGCAGCAGGAGCTGGGCCCGGCCTATTACACCACCGACTGGACCCGTAGCCACGGCAACCTGTTCCAGGCCATCAAGATGGAAAAGACCATGATGACGCTGCTGCTCAGCTTTATCGTGGCGGTGGCGGCGTTCAATATCATTTCCAGTCAGGTCATGCTGGTGACCGAGAAGCGCGGCAACATCGCAGTGCTGCGTACCTTGGGGGCATCGCCGGGTACCATCATGCGTATTTTCATGGTGCAGGGCACCATTATCGGTGTCGCCGGCACCTTGCTGGGGACGGTGCTGGGCGTGTTGCTGGCCACCAATGTGAGCAACCTGGCCCAGTGGGTGGAAAGAACCTTCAATACCCGTCTGTTCGACGCCTATTTCGTGAATTATCTGCCGTCGGAACTGCAATGGTCCGATGTGGGCACCATCGTGGGCATCGCCCTGTTCATCAGTTTCGCGGCCACTCTTTACCCTTCCTGGCGGGCCAGCCGGGTACAACCTGCGGAGGCGCTGCGTTATGAATGATTCCCGCAACGCCGAGGGCACCGGCATCGTGCTCCATGCGGAAAAACTGGTAAAGCGTTACGAAGAGGGTGGCCACTCTCTGGAAGTGCTTGGCGGTGTGGATCTGTCGGTACAGCAAGGCGATATCCTGGCGATCATTGGCGCCTCCGGTTCCGGCAAGTCCACCTTGTTGAACCTGCTGGGCGGGCTGGACCGGGCATCGTCCGGGTCCGTGGCGATTGCCGGCAATGCGCTGGCCGAGCTGAATGACCGTGAGACCGGCAGGCTGCGCAATCGTTACCTGGGTTTCGTTTATCAGTTCCACCACTTGCTGCCGGAATTCACCGCACTGGAAAACGTGGCCATGCCGTTGCTGATTCGCGGTGACAAGCCGGCGGATTGCCAGCAGCGGGCGGCGGATATGTTGGCGAAGGTGGGGCTGGAGCATCGTCTCAAGCACAAGCCGTCCGCACTCAGTGGCGGGGAGCGCCAGCGGGTGGCCATTGCCCGGGCGCTGGTGACGGAACCGGCGCTGGTGATGGCCGACGAGCCCACCGGTAATCTGGATGAGCGGACAGCGGCCCAGGTGCAATCACTGATGCTGGAACTCAACGAGAGTCTGGGCACGGCATTCATGATCGTTACCCACGACAGCGAATTTGCCTCCCGCTGCCCACAGCAATACGAACTGCACGACGGCCTATTGCGGCGGCTCTGAGCCGCTGCCGGCTTTCTCTTCCTGCCTTTTTTCTTCCTTGCGGGCCTCTCGCCGTTCGGCGCGGGCTCGACGGTGCGCGCGCAGGTTCCAGCTACGAATCACCGCCAGCCGCCAGGCCAGCTTGACGGTGGCATAGGACAACCCGCCAAAAATAAAGGCGCACAGTAGCGACCCCACCCACAGTGGCACCAGTTGCTCCACGAACCAGGCCACGGTAATGCCTTCGCCACTGTGCGGGGGCATGCCCAGTAACCAGGCCCCGATGCGATACATGAAATAGAAGATCGGCACATAGGTGACCGGGTTGGAGATCCACACCAGCATGACCGACAGGGGCAGGTTGCAGTGAAAGCGCACGGCCAGAATGGCGGCCACCCCCATCTGCAGGGGAATGGGCAGCAGGCCGGTAAAGATACCGATAAAGGCAGCACCGGCCAGTGAGTGGCGGTTAATGTGCCACAGGTTGGGATCGGCCAGCACCTCGCCCAGGAAACTCAGCGACTTGTGTTCGCGAAGACGTTCCGGTTTGGGCAGGTATTTGCGGAAAATCCGTTTTGGCATGTACTCGCGTCTGCTGACCGTATCGGGGCCGGAGCCCGTGAATGACTGTCGGCTTCACTCTACCCATCAGAGCGTCAGGTGACTATCCGACCTTGGTGTGCGTTGTGTAGCGCATTACGCGCAGTAAATGACGGCAGTCTCTTACCTGCCCATTGGCTGCGGGCCGCTATTATGCCCGCATCGAGTGAAAAGGCATACACCCGCACCGGGTATTGTGGCGCAGGGAAAACAGGAACAGGGACGTTGTCTGCGGGAATCGGCATACGGTTATTGAGTGTGGCGCTGGCAACCATGGCCGGTTGCTGGGTCGGTGTGCTGTGGCCGCTGGCCGTTTTGTTGCTGGTGGGATTGTGCTGGCGGCGGGGCAGGGGGCTGTGTCTGTTGCTGGCGCTGGCCTATGGCTATGGTGCCCTGCAACTTCAGTGGGCCCTGGCCGAGCGGTTGCCGGTTTCCCTGGAAGGCCGGGAAATTACGGTAACCGGTCACGTTGTCGGTGTGCCGGCCACGGTGACGGAGTTTCGTTTCGGCCAGTGGCGTCGGCGTCAGACACTGACGGTGATGATCAAGGGGCCGCCGAGCTGGCCTGGCTATCACCGTCTGCGGGTGAATGCCTATGGGTTGCCTTTGCGGGTGTTTGCCGGGGACCGGCTGAAGCTGACCGTCAAACTCAAGGCATCCCGCGGGGTGTACAACCAGACGGGATCGGATCTGGCCCGTCGCGATCTGGCCAGGGGGCTTGCCGGACGCGGGACGGTTCGGCAGTGGGAACGATTGCAGGAAGGTGACGGTCTGCCGCGCTGGCGGGAGAGGCTGGCCATGGGGATCGCCGACCGGGTGGCGGTGTCACCGGATGGCAGGGCGATTCTGCCGGCACTGGTAGTGGGGGACCGCTCGCGCATCGATAGCGCTTTGTGGCAAGGGTTTCAGGCCACCGGCGGCGCCCATCTGCTGGCCATTTCCGGGCTGCATGTGGCGATTGTGGCCGGCTGGTTCTGGGGGCTGGGGCGCTGGTTGCTGGCGCCCCTGGCACAGACACTGGTGCCGTGGCTTGCCCGCTTTGGTTGCCAGCAACTGGCCTGGGGGCCGGCGCTGGTGGCGGCCTGTTGTTATGCGGCGCTGGCGGGATTCAGCCTGCCGACCCTGCGTGCGGTGATCATGCTGGTGGTGTTGGCCCTGGCCCGTTGCCTGCGAGTTCCCGTGCCGCTCTGGCAAAGCCTGGTGCTGGCTCTGCTGGCGGTGCTGCTGCTGATGCCTCTGTCGGCACTGTCGGAAAGCCTGTGGCTGTCATTCGGTGCGGTGGCATTTATCGCCGCCTTGATGACCGGCCATGGCAGTCGCCGCCTGCTGGTGTTGTTGCCGGTGATGATGACCCTGGCCGGGGTGCTGCTGTTCGAACAATGGACCGTGACCGCGCCACTGGCAAACCTGGTGCTGGTGCCACTGTACTCATTGCTGGTGATTCCCCTGGCATTGCTGGGGGCGCTGTTGAGGGTGGAGGAGCTGCTGCTGGCGGCGGCCACCGGGGTGGAGGCTTCGGTGCTGTTCATGGCGGCACTGGCGGACATATCGACGGGGTTGCCCCTGCCGCTTCCCGCGTGGCCAGCCGGCCTGGCCGCCCTGACGGGGTTATTGCTGTGCCTGTTGCCGGGGCTGCCGTTTCCCCGGCGCCTGCTGCCGCTGTTTTTGTTGCCCTGGCTGGTCCAGTCGCCGCCGCCACTGAACAAGGGTGAGTGGGAGCTGACCGCTTTCGATGTGGGCCAGGGGCTGGCCCTGGCGGTGCGTACCCGCTCCCATCTACTGCTCTATGACACCGGGGCGTCCTGGCCGGGGGGCAGTATGGCCCGGCGAATCATTGTGCCCTGGTTGCGCCGACAGGGGCTGGATCCGAACCGGGTGATTATCAGCCACGGCGATAATGACCATGCCGGGGGGCTGCGGGATCTGCACACGCAAAGTCCGGTGCTCAGTGGGGAGGCGGGCAGGGTAGCGGGCAGCATGCCTTGCCGTGCCGGCCAGCAATGGCAGTGGGACGGGGTGGATTTCCGGATGCTGTGGCCCCGGGATGGTGCGGTTGAGGGGAATGATGCCAGTTGCGTACTGGCAGTGTCCGGGCCTTTTGGTGGGGCCTTGCTGCCCGGCGATATTTCCCGCCACAGTGAATACCGGTTGCTCGGCAGCCTGCCGAAGGCGGACCTGTTGGTGTTGGCCCACCATGGCAGTCAATCCAGCACCACGGCGGCGTTGCTGCGCCAGATCCGGCCCGCTTATGCCCTGGCCAGTGCCGGTTATCGGAACCGTTTTGGCCACCCGCACCCGGCGGTGCTGGAACGGCTGCGTCATGCGGGGATCACAGTTCTGCGAACCGACCGGGATGGCATGATTGTGTTTCGCATGGGGGCCGCAGATAATGTCCCGCTTATAACAAAATGGCGCCAATCCCATGCCCGGCCCTGGCATCGGCCTGCCGGCTGGCGTTTCTGGTAACCCGACTGCGCCCATTGGGCGACGAAGTGAGTAAGGGGAGAAGTTAAGGTGCAGGATCTTGTGCAGTCCGGGGGCTGGATGATGCTCCCGATCTTGATCTGTTCTGTGGTGGCACTGGCCATCGTGGTGGAGCGTTTCTGGACATTGCGGCCAAGCAAGCTGGCGCCGGCCGATACGGTGCCGCAGGTGCAGACCCTGCTCAAGCGCGGCCTGCTCAACGAAGGCAACCTGATCAAGTTGCGTGACAGCTCCCCGCTGGGGCGCATTCTGGCCACCGGTCTGGCCAACGCCAAGCATGGTCGCGAGATCATGAAGGAAAGCATTCAGGAAAGTGCCACTGGCGTCATCCATGATCTGGAAAAATTCCTCAGTACCCTGGGCTCCATTGCTGCCATCACGCCGCTACTGGGGCTGCTGGGTACCGTCATCGGCATGATCGATGTGTTTGCCGCCATCATGATGCATGGCACCGGCGATGCCGCCCAGTTGGCAGGGGGCATTTCCCAGGCGCTGCTGACCACCGCAGCCGGTTTGTTGGTGGCTATTCCGGCCATTTTCTTCCATCGTTTTTTTGTGCGCCGGGTGGAAGAGATTTCCGTGGAACTGGAGCAGAACGCCGTGCACGTGGTTGACCTGGTGCACGGGGACCGGGAAGCGGAACCGGGAGAAAAAGCGTGAGGTTTCCCCGTCCCAGTCAGGAGGAAATCAGCGTCAACCTGACACCGCTGATCGATGTGGTGTTCCTGCTGCTGATTTTCTTCATGGTATCGACCACCTTTGATGACAAGACGCAGTTGTCCATCACGTTGCCGGAAGCGGACGGTGCACCACTGGCACAGCCCGCCGAACCGGTGGAAGTGACGGTCACGTCCACGGGCGATTATCTGGTTAACGGCGAGAAGCTGGCCGCCAGTGACAGCAAGACCCTGCGAACCGCCCTGATGGGACTGGGCCAGGACAAGACAGATCTGCCGTTGCAAATCTATGCGGATGCCAACGTGGCCTATCAGTCGGTGGTTCGCGTCTATGACGTGGCTGGCCAGCTTGGTTTTGTTAAGCTGTCGCTCACCACTCGCGAATCCCCCAATGAGGCACAATGAGTCAATCCCCCACTGACGTGTGGCCGACCTACAAGCGGCTGCTCGGATATGTCCGGCCATACTGGTTCATGCTGGTGCTCAGTGTGGTTGGCTATGCCCTCTATGCCGGCACCCAGGCGGGTGCCGCCCAACTGGCTGGCTACCTGGGCGAGACCATCGTTGAGCCCACCGATTTCCGTGTCATGGTGGTGTCCATTGCGCCGCTGGTGTTGGTGATCTTTCAGGGGCTGGGCCAGTTCATGGGCAGCTATTCCATGAACTGGGTGGCGCAGCAGATCGTTTACGTGCTGCGCAACGATGTGTTCGGCCATGTGCTGAAGCTCCCCCAGTCGGAATACCACCGCAATGCCTCCGGGCGCATCATGTCCAAGATCATCTTTGATGCGCAACAGGTCACCAGCGCGGGTACCGACGCCATTATCGTGATCATTCGCGAGGGCCTGACGGTGATCGGCCTGACGGCTTTTCTGCTCTGGCAGAACTGGAAGCTGACGCTGATCCTGGTGGCGGTGGCACCGCTGATTGCCCTGGTGGTAAACGTTACCAGCAAGCGGTTCCGCAAGATCAGCCGGCGCATCCAGTCTTCCATGGCCAATATTACCCACTTTCTGGGCGAAGCCATTGAAGGCAGTGGCGAGGTCAAGATCTTTGGCGGCCAGGACCAGGAAGCCAATCGTTTCCATGCGGTGAGCCGCAGCTTTGCCAAACAGAACGTGAAGCTCAACGCCAGCAAGATCGCCAGTACCGTTATCGTGCAACTGTTCGTGGCCACCGGTATCGGGGCGATCACTTTCCTTTACATTCATCTGATGGGCGAAGACCTGTCCGTGGGCGGCTTCCTGTCCTATATCGCTGCGGCGGGGATGATCCAGAAACCCCTCAAGCAACTCACCGATGTGAACGTGAAGGTACAGCGCGGGGTGACCGGTGCGGCCAGTCTTTTCGAGTTGCTGGATACAGCGCAGGAAGTGGATTCTGGCACCTACCTGCCGCCGGCCAAGGTGCGTGGTGATATCGAGTTCCGGGAAGTAACCTTCGGCTACGAGCCGTCGGCCCCGGTGATCCGCAACCTGACGGTGTCCATCAAGGCCGGGGAAACCGTGGCTCTGGTGGGCCGCTCAGGCGCCGGCAAGAGCACCATCAGTGCCATGCTGCCGCGTTTTTTCGATCCGGATCAGGGCAGCATCCTGCTCGATGGGGTGCCGTTGCCGGAATACAGCCTGCCGGAGCTGCGCCACCAGATCGCCATGGTCAGCCAGCGGGTGGTGCTGTTCAACGACACCGTGCGCAACAACATCGCCTATGGCGAGCTGCGTGGAGCGGATGACGCCACCATCGAAAAAGCCGCGCGGGATGCTTATGCGTGGCGCTTTATCGAACAACTGGAGCACGGGCTGGATACCTATCTGGGCCAGGACGGCGTGCAGCTTTCCGGGGCCAGCGTCAGCGTATCGCCATTGCCCGGGCCCTGCTCAAGGACGCCCCCATCCTGATTCTTGATGAGGCCACCAGTGCCCTGGATAACGAGTCCGAACACCATATCCAGCAGGCGCTGGAGCGGGTGATGGCGGGGCGGACCACGCTGGTTATCGCCCATCGCCTGTCCACCATCGAAAAGGCCGACCGCATTCTGGTTCTCGATCAGGGCCAGCTCATGGAGCAGGGATCACACCAGGAACTGCTGGACAAGAACGGCTTCTACACCCAGCTTTACCGCATGGATTTTGCCGAGGAGTAAGCGACCATAATGGGGTCACTGAGCGAATGGATTCAGCAGGGCTGGTACCGGGGGAGCGCCTGGCTGGTGCCCCTTCGGCCCCTGTCGTCCCTGGTATCCATGGAAGCGCGCCGACGCCTGCGCCGGTTTCGCCGTAACCCTCAACGACCGCCGGTGCCGGTTCTGGTGGTCGGCAATATCACCGTGGGGGGGACCGGCAAGACGCCCCTGGTGATTGCCCTGGTTCAGGCCGCACAAAAGCGGGGTTTGAAAGTCGCCGTGATTTCCCGCGGGTTTGGTGGCAGCACCCGTCATTATCCCCGGTCGGTGAATGCCGACAGTGATGCACTGGAAGTCGGTGACGAGCCGGTACTGATTGCCCGCCGTACCGGTGCCCCCGTGGTGCTGGACCCGGACCGTCGCAATGCTCTGGAAGTGGCGATCAACCAGCACCAGCCCGACCTGGTGATCAGTGATGACGGCCTACAGCACTACGCCTTGCCACGCAGCGCCGAGATCGTGGTGGTGGATGGTCAGCGCGGCCTGGGTAACGGCCGCTGCCTGCCGGAAGGTCCACTGCGCGAGCCCGCCACCCGCCTCAAGGAAGTGGATTTCGTGATCAGCACGGGGGGTGGCTGGAGTGGCGCCCACCCTATGATCATGCGTCCCGGCGACATGGAGTGCCTGGCCGATGGCCACACCCTCGGCCAGGCCGACTTTCTGCGCACCCATCCGCAGGTGCACGCCGTGGCTGGTATCGGCAACCCCAAGCGGTTTTTCAATCTGCTCAATATTCTCGGGCTCAGCATCACGCCCCACGTGTTCCCTGATCATCATGCCTACCAGCCGGCGGACCTGTCCTTTGCCGATGGTCTGCCCGTGTTGATGACGGAAAAGGATGCGGTAAAGTGTGCGTCCTTTGCCGAGCCGCACTGGTGGTTCCTGCCGGTGACAGCCAGCTTGCCCGAAGGGTTGCTGGAGCAGATGCTGGACCGCGCGTTGGGAAAGGAATAGCGACAAGCTGCAAGCGACAACGCGGAACGGCTTTGTTTTATTGTAAGCGTTGCTGGCCGTGCTTAATCTCTGGTCACGGCTGATGTGTTTCAGAAACAACAACCTTCTGATCCCGTTGTCGCTTGCAGCTTTTTTGAAAGAGGTTTTCTGATGAGTTTTTACGTGGTGGTTCCTGCCCGTTATGCGTCCACCCGCTTGCCGGGCAAACCGCTGGCGGATCTGGCGGGCAAGCCCATGGTGGCGCGAGTGGCGGAACGCTGTCAGCGCAGCGCCGCCGAACAGGTGCTGGTGGCAACCGATGACACCCGCATTGCCGATGCTCTTGAAGGGGAATCGGTGCGGGTAGTCATGACCCGTGACGATCATCCCTCCGGTACCGACCGCCTGCAGGAAGTGGCCGAGCAACTGGGCCTGGCGGATGACGATATCATCGTCAATGTGCAGGGGGATGAGCCGCTGATTCCTTCGGCGGTGATCGATCAGGTGGCCGCCAACCTGGCGGACAACCCGGATTGCCAGATGGCCACCCTGTGCGAGCCCATTGAGCAGGGCGACGACCTGTTCAATCCCAATGTGGTAAAGGTGGTATTCGACCAGACCGGTCGGGCGCTGTATTTTTCCCGCGCGCCGATTCCCTGGCACCGGGATGCCTTTGCCGACGGCGGTCGTGATATCAGCGGCGGGCAGTGGTGGCGCCATATCGGCATCTATGCCTACCGGGTGGCGCTGTTGCACCGCTATGTGCAGTGGCCGCCGGCGGAGCTGGAAAAACTCGAATCCCTGGAACAGTTGCGGGCCATGGCCAACGGTATCGCCATTCATGTGGCCCCGGCCTGCGAGCCTGTCCCCGGCGGCGTGGACACCCCCGAGGATCTGGCACGACTGCAGGCGTATCTGGAGACACAGTCATGACCGTTTCTGTCCTGTTCGTTTGCCTGGGCAACATCTGCCGTTCCCCGACGGCTGAGGTGGTGTTTCGTCAGCGTGTGCAGGCTGCCGGCCTTGAAGATCGCATCCGTATCGACAGTGCCGGCACCGGCGACTGGCATATCGGCAAGGCGCCGGACCCGCGTACCCGGTCCGCCGCGCAGCGCCGCGGTTACCAGATGGACAGCCTGCGGGCCCGTCAGGTATCCGCTCGCGATTTTGATGATTTTGATGTGGTGCTGGCCATGGACGATGCCAACCTGGCGGACCTGCAGGCCATGCGGCCGGCCCAGTTTGGCGGCGTCCTGGGACGCTTTCTGGACTACGCCCGCCACGCCTCTGTGCGGGAAGTCCCGGACCCCTACTATGGGGGTGAAGACGGCTTTGATCGGGTGCTGGACCTGATCGAGGACGGCGCCGAGGGGCTGCTCGACAGCCTCAGGGAACGCCTGTGAGCACGGAAGGTATTCAGCGCGAGGCGGATCTGTCAGGGCTCAACACCCTGAGGCTGCCGGCCCGCGCGCAACGGCTTGCCAGACCCGCCACCCTGGATGCGCTGGAGCAGCTACTGGCGGAGCGCCCGCAGGATGAGCCGCTGCAGGTGATCGGGGGGGGCAGCAACCTGGTGATCCAGTCGGACCTGCCGGGCCTGACGATCTGCCTGGCCATTGATGGCATGGCAAAGGTCAAGGAAGACGACCACCATGTGTGGGTGGCCGCCGGTGGTGGCGTGCACTGGGATGATCTGGTGGCCTGGACAGTGGAGCAGGGCTGGCAGGGGCTGGAAAACCTGTCGCTGATTCCCGGTACCGTGGGCGCGGCGCCGTTCCAGAATATCGGTGCCTATGGCGTGGAGCTGTCACAGGTGGTGGAGCAGGTGACAGTGATGGAAGTGGCCAGCGGCAAGGTGCTGCATTTTGCCGCCAGCGAATGCGACTTCGCCTACCGGGACAGCCGCTTCAAAAGCCGTGACCGGGGCCGTTACATCATCACTGGCCTCGAACTGCGCCTCAACAGGACAGCGGCGTGCAATGTGAGCTATGGCCCCCTGCAAGCCCACTTTGGTGGGCAGGACCCGACGGCGGTGACGCCGGCGGCGGTGCGCGACAAGGTGATTGAAGTCCGTCGCAGCAAACTGCCGGACCCGGCCGCCCTGGCCAATGCCGGCAGCTTCTTCAAGAACCCGGTGGTTGCTACTGACAAGGCGGCGCAGCTACGTCAGACCTTTCCGGGGCTGGTGGCGTTCGACCAGGCCGAGGGCGTCAAGCTGGCGGCGGGCTGGCTGATCGAACAGGCTGGCTGGAAGGGGAGGCGGCTGGGCCCGGTGGGCATGCACAGCGAACAGGCGCTGGTACTGGTCAATCATGGTGGAGCCAGCAGCGCGGATGTACTGGCCCTGGCATCGGCGGTGCGCCGCGATGTCTGGGAGCGCTTTGGCGTCAGCCTCGAGCAGGAGCCGGTGCTGCTGCCGTAAGCGCCGCATGCCTGCTGCGACAAATCCGCCACAGAAAGGGGGGCTCGTCTTCCTGTCCCCCTTGTAGGCGCTGTCTCTCGGACAGCGATTCTCACCTTTCCGTTGCCTTTGCCTGCCTGTCTTCAAACGAGCGATTCGATACTTTGTTCTCTGCCCGGCAACCATAAAAAAGCCCCGCTGAAGAGCGGGGCTTTTTCGTTCCGGCTACCTTGCCTCAGGATTCCGAAGAGGCGTCTTCTTCCTGGGACTTGGCCGCTGCGGCTTCGGCCTCGGCCTGCTGCTGGCGGCGACGCTGGCGCGGGTCATTGCTGGCCCGGCCAATGTCGGCGGCCGGCGGCGGCGCCTCGGCACGAACCGTTTTGACCTCGGTGGCACGGCTCGGCAGGGCGTTGTCCGTCTCACTGGGCGACGGTTTCGGCTTTTCTTCCACCTTGCGGGGGGCCGGTTGGGTGCGCTGGTAACCCGGTTGGCGCGGGTCGTTGCTGGCCCGCACCGTGGCGTCCTCGGTCGCTGCCGGCTCTGCCGGTTTGGCTGCGGTCTCTTCGTTGCCGGCTTTCGGTTGTGCCTGTTCCTGTGCCGGCTCCTTTGCCTGGGGCTGCGGCTCGGCTGCGGGCTGTTTGGCAGGTTCCGCCTGGCTTTCCGGCTTGGCCGGTTCCGCTTTGGACTCGACAGGCTCGGGCTGGGCCGGTGATTCGGCAGCCGGTTTCGGCGCCGGCTGTTGTGCCGCTGCTTCACGGTTGGCGGCGGGCGCTTCGGCTTTCGGTGCCTGGGGCTGCTGCTTCTCCGCTTGCGCTTCTGCCGGACGGGATTGTGCGGCAGGAGCCGGCTTGGGCTGCTCCGGTTTTACGTCCTTCTGTTCGGGCTGCCGTTCAGCCTGGGCTTCGGCTTTCTGTGCTGCCTTCTGTCCGGCACCGGGTTCCTGGGCCGGGACCAGTTTGGCCGGCGGATGACCTTCGTCATCCTGAGGCTCTGCCTGGGCAGCCTGTTTCGGTTGCGGTTTGGCTTCCGGCTTGGGCGCGGACGGCTTCTGGGCGGCGGCCTGCTGTTGCGGTTTGTCCTGCGCGGCTACGTTGCCACCAGCCTGCTCGGCCGTTTGCTTGTCAGCGTCCTTGCGGGCAGGGCGCTGGCGTTCGCGCAGGGGACGGTCATCCTTGGCTTCGGTACGACGGGGCGCCTTGGGGCCCTTGTCGTTGTTGCCGTCGGATTTCTTGTCCTGCTGCGGCTTCTTGTTGCGCGGCTTGTTGCCGGTATCGGCCTTGTCGCCCTTGTTGTCACCTTTGTTATCGCCACCCCGACCGCGACGGTTGTCATTGCGGTTGCGACGATCGTTGCGGTTGTCGTCCTTGTCCGAAGAGCGGTTGTCGGACTGACGGTTATCGCCCTTGTTGTCCTTGTCGCCCTGGCGCTTGTTGCGAGAGGGGCGGTTATCGTTGTCGCCACCCTTGCCACCACGCTTGTTGCGGTTGTCATTGCCGCGGTTGTCATTACGGTTGCGGTTGCCACCGCGGTTGCGGGTGTTGTTCTGCTGGCGCTTGTCGTCTGACTTGCCCTTGACCGCCGGCTTGCGGTTCGTCGGCTTTTCCGGCTTGGGCTCGGCGGTGAAGACCTGGGCCAGCCAGGTGAAGAAACGTGCCAGCAGGCCCAGGTTCTGCGCTTGGGCGGAGGCGGCGGGAGCGGCCGGTGCCGGCTTGGGCGGCGGCGGGGCCGTGTCCGGCGCCATCAGCTTCACGGCCGGTTCCTGGGGTTTGGCGGTGGTATCCTGGGAGGTGGTGTTTTCCGCGTCCTTGTTGCTTTCCAGCAGGTCCATTTCGTGGCTTAGCTGGGTAACAACCTGATCGTCGCGAATGCGCTCCACCTCGAAGTGCGGGGTTTCCAGGTTGGGGTTGGGAATGATCACCACGCGTGCATTGTGCCCCTGTTCGATGGCACGCAGGGGTTCGCGTTTTTCGTTAAGCAGGTAGGTGGCCACGGCCACCGGCACCTGGGCCTGGATTTCGCCGGTGCGCTCTTTCATCACTTCTTCCTCGATGAGGCGAAGGATGCTGAGCGCCAGGGATTTCACATCGCGGATGTGGCCCTGGCCGTTACAGCGCGGGCAGACGATGCTGGAGGTTTCCCCCAGGCTCGGGCGCAGGCGCTGACGGGACAGTTCCAGCAGGCCAAAGCGGGAAATGCGGCCCAGCTGGATGCGGGCGCGGTCTGCCTCCAGGGCATCGCGCATGCGGTTTTCCACGTCCCGCTGGTTGCGGGCGGGGCCCATGTCGATGAAGTCCACCACGATCAGACCGCCGATATCACGCAGGCGCAGCTGGCGGGCGATCTCTTCCGCCGCTTCCAGGTTGGTCTGCAGGGCGGTTTCCTCGATGTCGGCACCCTTGGTGGCCCGGGAGGAGTTGATGTCGATGGAAACCAG
>JAKSCQ010000012.1 GCA_022360555.1 Pseudomonadales bacterium | reverse complement strand
ACACTCCCAGTGCGGCTAACATTACTGCCTATGCGGAGATCGTCCGCGAGCGCAGCATCCTGCGTCAGTTGATCCGGGTGTCCCACGAGGTGTCCGACAATGCCTTCCGGCCGGAAGGACGCAAATCCCTGGAGATTCTCGACCTGGCGGAATCCGCCATCTTCGAGATCGCCGAGCAGCAGAAAAAGGGGACCGGCCCGCAGGATATCAAGTCGGTACTCAAGAAAACCGTGGACCGTATCGATGAGCTCTACAAGAACAAGAGCTCCCTGACCGGTGTGACCACCGGCTTTGATGAGCTGGACAAGATGACCGGGGGCTTGCAGCCGGCGGACATGGTGGTGATTGCCGGGCGACCTTCCATGGGTAAAACCACCTTCGCCATGAACCTGTGCGAGAACGTGGCCATCAAGGCGGGCAAGCCGGTGCTGGTGTTTTCCATGGAGATGCCCGCCGACTCCATTGTCATGCGGATGCTCGCCTCCCTGGGGCGTATCAACCAGACTTCGGTGCGCACCGGTCAACTGGAGCAGGATGACTGGCCGCGGATTACCTCCGCTATTCATATGCTCAGCGAGCAGAAATTCTTTATCGACGACACGCCCGCGCTCAGCCCGCTGGAAATGCGCGCCCGCGCCCGCCGCGTGGCCCGCGAATGTGGCGGCGAGCTCGGTTGCATCATGGTCGACTACCTGCAGCTGATGCAGGTGCCGGGAGTGGAAAACCGGGTCAACGAGATCTCGGAAATTTCCCGCTCCCTGAAGGGGATCGCCAAAGAACTGAACTGCCCGGTGCTTGCCCTGTCACAGCTCAACCGGTCTCTGGAACAGCGCCCCAACAAGCGCCCGGTGATGTCGGACCTGCGTGAATCCGGGGCCATCGAGCAGGATGCGGATTTGATCACCTTCCTGTATCGCGACGAAGTCTATAACCCCGAGACCAACGAGAAGGGCGTGGCGGAAGTCATTATCGGCAAGCAGCGTAACGGTCCCATCGGCACCGTACGGCTGGCCTTCCAGGGGCAGTTCTCCCGTTTCGATGATCTGGCGCCGGAATACTATGCGCAGCTGGCGTCCATGGATGAGTGATTGAGTTGCAAGTTTCAAGTGGCAAGTGGCAAGGGAAGGGCCGGTCAGATCTGGCGTGCCAGCGTGAGGTGGGCTTGTTGTGAGAGGCACTCGGGTAGAAATTCGTCCCGCCGCCCTGGCGCATAACGCCCGCCGGGCCAGGGCGCTGGCGGACGGTGCCGAGGTGTTTGCCATGGTCAAGGCCAACGGCTATGGCCATGGTCTGACACTGGCGGCGAACGCCATGGCCGGTGATGTGGACGGCTTCGGGGTGGCGCTGATGGAAGAAGCGCGCACCCTGCGAGAGCAGGGCATCGGCCAGCCGGTGCTGGTGGCCGAGGGTTTCTTCGACCAGGAAGAGCTGGAGCTGGCCCGTCTATTTTCCCTGGACGTGGTGGTGCACTCACTCTGGCAGGTAAAGTTGCTGCTGGCCCATCCCGGCCCGATCCGTATCTGGCTGAAGCTCAATACTGGCATGAACCGGCTGGGGCTGCGCCCGTCCACGGCCATGGAAGCGGCTGGACAGCTTGCGGCAGCAGGGATGAAGCCGGTGGGAGTGATGAGCCATTTCGCCTGTGCGGACGATGCCAGTGACACCACCACCGACAAGCAGTTGCTGCTGGCCCGGGAAGTGGCCGAGCGACTGCATTTGCCCCTGTCCCTGGCCAATTCCGCGGCCCTGATTCGTTACCCGCAGACCCATGCACAACGGGTGCGGCCGGGCATCATGCTGTATGGCTCCTCGCCATTTGACTGGCAGAGCGCGGCCGAGCTGGACCTGCGGGTCAGCCATCGCTTCAGTGCCCGGCTGATTGCCATCAACGATATCCAGCCCGGTGAATCCGTGGGCTATGGCGCCACCTGGACCGCCGCTGCCCCGGGGCGGGTGGGCGTGGTGGCGGTGGGCTATGGCGACGGTTACCCTCGCCATGCCCCCAGTGGTACCCCGGCGGCGGTGAATGGCCAGCCTACGGTGCTAGTGGGGCGGGTCTCCATGGACATGCTCACCATTGACCTGAATGGTATCGAAGCGAAGGTGGGTGACGAGGTGGAACTGTGGGGCGATGACGTGGACGTGGACGCCGTCGCTCGCGCCTGTGGCACCATCAGCTATGAGTTGTTGTGTCAGGTGACCACACGACCGGAACGCGTGATCGTTTGACCCGACGTCGCTGTAGGACACCTCTTGAGGTGCGAATCCGAGCGTTATCGAGTAACGAGTTTCGAGTTGCGAAAAGCACAACCCAAACCGACCGGGCCTGATGGGTTTGGGGTTCGAAACTTGCTTCGTGAAACTCGCCACTGGCGTGTTTGCACCTCAAGAGGTGTTATTCGCTGCGCTCACCCCTTTGGGGCCGCACTTCGTGCGTTACTCCGCTGTGCTACGTTCCTGCAGCGGCTCTGTAGCAACACCTGCACAAGAAGGAATTGTTTTGGCCAAGAAAAAAACCGCCTTTGTCTGCACCGACTGCGGGGGTGACTTCCCCAAATGGCAGGGCCAATGCCCGGCCTGTGGCGCCTGGAACACCCTGCAGGAATTTGTCCATGATCCGGCCACCCCGGTGTCGTCGAAAGGCGCCGGGAGCCGTGGCGGTTTTTCCGGCCAGCTTGCCGAGGTACAGAATCTCAACGACATCGTGCTGGAGGAAACCCCGCGCATCAGTTCCGGCATGGGTGAGCTGGACCGGGTGCTGGGCGGCGGCCTGGTTCCCGGCTCGGCCATCCTGATTGGCGGCCACCCCGGTGCCGGCAAGTCCACCCTGCTGCTGCAGACCCTGTGTAAACTGGCCGGCCATCAGAAGAGTCTCTATATCACCGGGGAGGAATCCCTGTCCCAGGTGGCCATGCGCGCCGATCGTCTCAAGCTGCCCAAGGAGCAGTTGCGCCTGGCGGCGGAAACCGACGTGGAGCAGATTCTGGACCTGGCCCGCAAGGAGCAGCCGCGCATCCTGGTGGTGGATTCCATCCAGGTCATGTACCTGACGGCCCTGCAGTCGGCGCCGGGCAGTGTGGCCCAGGTGCGCGAGTGTGCCGCGGCGCTGACCCGCTTCGCCAAGCAGACCGGTACCGTGCTGTTGCTGGTGGGTCATGTCACCAAGGACGGCACCCTGGCCGGCCCCAAGGTGCTGGAACACATGATCGACTGCTCGCTGATGCTGGAAGGCTCAACGGATTCCCGCTTTCGCACCCTGCGCGGGCTGAAAAACCGTTTCGGGGCGGTCAACGAACTGGGGGTCTTTGCCATGACTGGCGAAGGCCTCAAAGAAGTGAAGAATCCCTCCGCCATCTTCCTGAACCGGGCCGAGGAAATTGCCTCTGGCTCGCTGGTAACCGTGGTCTGGGAAGGCACCCGGCCCCTGCTGGTGGAGCTGCAGGCACTGGTGGATGCCTCCCACTTTGGTAACCCGCGCCGGGTCTGCGTCGGCCTGGAAGCCAACCGCCTGGCCATGCTGCTGGCGGTGCTGCATCGCCATGGTGGTATTCAGGTGGGGGATCAGGATGTGTTCATGAATGTGGTGGGTGGGGTCAAGGTAACCGAAACCGCCGCCGACCTGGCCCAGCTCCTGGCCATCGTCTCCAGCTTCCGTGACCGCCCCCTGGGTCGCGAATTGGTGGTGTTCGGTGAAGTCGGCCTGTCCGGCGAAATCCGTCCGGTCCCCCAGGGTCAGGAGCGACTCTACGAAGCGGTAAAACATGGCTTCAAGAAAGCCATCGTCCCCAAAGCCAACCTGCCACGGCAGTTGCCGGACGGGGTGGAAGTGATTGGGGTGGGGAATGTGGCGGAGGCGTTGGAGTACCTGTAGGGCAATTAATAGTTAAAAATGAATAATTAATAACTCGCGATTTAAGTGTTAGGCGTTTGAAACGTAAGAGGCCGCGCCCAAAGCCTGGGCGCGGCCTCTTACGTTAATGTCTGCAAAACTGTTGCTCGCGCAACTATTAATTATTCATTATTAACTATTAATTATGTTCCGGGTGTAACGTCACCCGATCCCCCTGCGCCCAGCACCAGGCATCGACGATGTCGAAGAACAGGTTGATGGCGTTGATCATGATGACGGTGAGGGTGAAAGCCCATTGCAGCGGGGTCAGGTAGTCGTCGCCCCAGAGGCCGGCCAGTTGACCTAGCAGGGCCGCTTCCAGAGGGACCCAGGCCAGCAGGTGGACCAGCGACATGTCCTTGTTCATGCCGCCATGGAGCCACATGAGTGGCAGGTTCACGGCCAGTACCACCACCAGGGCGAGGGCGGTTATCTGGCCGCTGAAGGTATCCAACAGCAGGAAGCCGGCGGCGTTCAGGGGCATCAGGATGAGCAGGGCCCAGGCCTGCAGCCACAGGGGCAGTTCCCGGAAAGACTGCCAGATGCCCGCCAGCCGGAAGCCCGGGGTGCCGTGGTATGCGTCCATGTCTACCTCCCAGTCGTGCTGTTCAGCGCCCAGTCATAAGGCAGAAACTGGATCGTCAGGCTTTCCTGTTCCAGTGCCTTTCTGTGGCGTGCCGGTATCCCCAGCGTATCCGCATACTGCAGAAGGTAATGTGACAGACTGCCCGCTGCCCGAGAGAAATCCTCTTCGTACCAGTCGAAGATTTTCGAGACGGCCAGTGCCTCGTCATCAAGGTCGAAACGGTTGCGCGTCCGGTCGCCGAGGAAGCGGCGGGTGCTGTCGGCAAGCTGGGATTCCAGTCGCTCGCCGGTGTAGGCTTCTGGCCGCAGGGCGGGGCAGCCCACGGACGCACAGTTGACGGCAAAGTGGATGCGCGGGTCCATCAGCGCCGGGTTGCCGCGAATCATTTCATGTTCCAGCTCGTCCAGGGTTCTGGGCTTGCCCAGCAGGGAAAAAAATTCCTTGTCCCAGGGGCCGGAAAAGAAGCTGCCAATATCGCGAATGGACGCGGGTTGTCCTTCAAGCAGGATCAGTTCCACCGTGAAGGCGTTATAGGCATTGATCAGGAAGGCCAGTTGCTGATCACGGTGAAAGTTATCGAACTGACTGGCGCTCACCGCAGATAGACTGGCCAGATACGCCTTCAGGAGATCCCGGTCCTGTGCCATGCCGCCGTAGTTCACCGTCGTGGCGACGCCGCCACGCTCGGTGCTGACGTGTCTGTTCAGCAGTGTGTCCCAGTCTCCATGATCAAACGCCAACAGCGGGGCGCTGATTATCAGCAGGGCCAGTTGAAACAGCATGCGCATTGGTTATCTCCCTGTGATGCCGGTCCGTTGTGCTGGCTTTCAGCGGCGCCAGGCATGCAGTTTTTCCACCCAGCGCAGCAGGCCTTCCGGCTTGTGTGCCTTTTTCCACTCACCGGCGGCGAACTTGTTGGCTTCCGCCATGGTGGGGTAGATGTGGATGGTGCCGAGGATCTTGTTCAGGCCCAGACCGTGTTTCATGGCCAGCACATACTCGGCGATCAGTTCGCCGGCATGCTGCCCGACAATGGTGACGCCGAGAATCCGGTCGCTGCCTCTGGCGGTGATGACTTTCACGTAGCCTTCGTCGGCGCTATCGGCAATGGCCCGGTCCAGGTCATCAATGCCGTAACGGGTGACCTCGTAATCGACGCCCTGCTCCTTCGCTTCCTGTTCGTTGATGCCGACCCGGGCCACCTCGGGCGAGGTAAAGGTGCACCAGGGGATCACCCGGTAATCCACCTTGAAGCGTTTCAGGAAGCCGAACAGGGCATTCACGGCGGCATACCAGGCCTGGTGGGCGGCGGTGTGGGTGAACTGATAGGGGCCTGCCGCATCACCGCAGGCATAGATGTTCGGGTAGCGGCTCTGCAGCAGCGCATTGGTCTGGATGGTGCCGTTGGAGTCGGTGGGCAGTTTCAGGGTGTCGAGGCCGAGATGGTCGGTATTGGCCTTGCGGCCCACGGCCACCAGCACGGCATCGAAGGGCAGGACTTTCTCCTGTCCATCGTGCTCCACGTGCAGGCATTTCTCTGCGTTGTCATGGCTGAAGCGAATGGCGTTGTGCCCGGTGAGAACCTGAACGCCACTGTTCTCCAGCGACTGTTTCACCAGCTCGCTGGCTTCCGGGTCTTCACGCACCATCAGGCGAGATTGTCGCTGCACCTGGGTCACCTGGCTGCCCAGCCGGGCAAAGGCCTGGGCCAGTTCGCAGCCGATAGGGCCACCCCCCAGTACCAGCAGCCGTTTGGGTTGTTCCTCAAGCGCCCAGAGATTCTCGGAAGTGAGAAACTCCATATCCTCGATGCCGGGAATTGGCGGGACAAAAGGACGGGCGCCGGAGGCAATGATGATGCTGCGGGCAGTGAGGGTTTCTACCTGATCACCGTTACGGATCTCCACCTCCCAGGGAGACAGGAAACGGGCCTCTCCCTGGCGGCAGTCCACGCCCAGTTCAGTGTACCGCTCCACGGAGTCATGGGGTTCGATCCTGGCGATAGCACTGTGCACCCGCTGCATCAGTTTGTGGAAACGGAACTGGCTGTTGATAGCATCGAAACCGTATTTTTCAGCCTGTTTGTCATGGAAGGCCACGCTGGCACTCTTGATCAGTGCCTTGGACGGCACGCAGCCGGTGTTCAGGCAGTCGCCACCCATCTTGTTTTTTTCAATCAGGGTGACTTTGGCTTTCACCATGGCAGCAATATAGGCGCTCACCAGACCGGCGGAGCCGGCACCAATGACGATCAGGTTGCGGTCAAAATGTTTCGGCTTTTTCCAACCCTGATAGACCTTACGCGCTTGCAGCCAGCCCATGATGGCTTTGGCCATCCAGGGGAAAACCCCCAGTAATACGAAGGCGCCGATCAGTTCCGGGGACAGCAGGCCGCGCAGCGTATCGATCTGGCCTAGCTGGGTACCGGCGTTTACGTACACGGCGGTGCCGGCCAGCATCCCGACCTGGCTGACCCAGTAGAAGGTACGGGTCTTGATGGGCGTCAGGCCCATGACCAGGTTGATGACGAAAAACGGGAAGGCTGGTACCAGGCGCAGGGTGAAAAGATAGAAGCCACCTTCTTTTCTGACGCCGTCATTGATCTTTTTCAGCCGTTCTCCGAACCGGTTCTGTACGGCATCATGAAACAGAAAACGCGAGGCCAGAAAGGCCAGGGTGGCGCCAATGCTGGACGCGAAGGAAACCAGTACCAGGGCCATCCAGAAACCGAACAGGGCACCGGCAGCCAGCGTCATGATGGCGGCGCCAGGCAGGCTCAGGGCGGTGACGGCCACATAGATCAGGAAAAAAACGCCCAGCACGATCGCCGGTTTGTCCGCATAAAGATTGTCGAAGGCGTCTTGCTGTTCTTTCAGGTAATCCAGGCTTAAGAACTGGCCCAGATCGAAGATAAAGTAGCTGGCGATCAGCGCGGCGATGAGGACAAACAACAGCGCTTTCTTGATGTTCATGGGGCTTCCTTTGTCCGTGTAACAGTGCCAGAGGGGTTTGGCCGAAGCGCATGCTCGTCGGGCGTTTGAGTTGTGAGGTACGAGTCGTGAGTTTCGAAAGGCAAAACCCGTAAGGGTGATTATGCTTTTGATTTTCGAAACCCGTTACTCGCTTCTCGCTACTTTTTTCATCACCCGCAGGCAGGGGCTCCCTAGCAGCAGAAGCTGGCCGCGCCGCCGTCTTCTTCATTGTCTTCAAATGGCACATTCAATCCGCAGCCTTCGAAGATGCCGTAGTGCGTATCGAAGTTGCCAACAAATTCAAAGTGGTCCGCAAAGCGGCTCTTTTCCAGCATCAGCCAGGTGTTGCCGCACACCGGGAAGACCCTGCCGGTTTCCATGATGTGGTGATCGTCGAGCATGAAGGCATGGGGGGCATTTTTCAGTGTGCCTTTGTAGATCACTGCTTGGCCGTAGTCTTCACAGGCGGGTTCAAGCGTGTCGATATTGAACAGCCGGTAGGTGGCGGAATAGAAACGCTGCTGGCCCAGGCGGGCTTCGATGTCCGGGTTGTCGATGGTCAGGCGGCGCGATTCCACCAGTCGTGGATCGGCAAAGCCGCTCTGTTTGGCCAGGTTGAGAAAGTCGTTCCAGTACAGGGCCCCGGCCAAACACTCGCCATACAGCACCGGATCGTTGCGCAGGTTTTCCGGCACCCGGCGGTCCGCGTAAACGTCCGAGAAATAAAATTCGCCGCCGGGCTTGAGCAGGCGTTTCACATCGCGCAATACCTTGGGCTTGTCGGTGCTCAGGTTGATCACGCAGTTGGAAATAATGATATCGAAGTAGCTGTTTTCCAGATCCAGCTGGTCCAGCTCTTCGATATAGCCTTTCAGAAAGCGCACGTTGCTTTTTGCGTAGCCAAAGACATCGCGATGGTAGTCCTGATGACGACGGGCCACTTCCAGTTGCTCATCGGTCATGTCCACGCCTACTACCTCGCCGCTTTCGCCCACCAGGGCGGAAAGCAGGTAGACGTCACGCCCGGAACCGGAACCCAGATCCAGAATGCGCATGCCTTCCAGTTGCTGAGGGGCCACCAGGCCGCAGCCGTAGTAGCGCGTCACCACTTCCTCATGCAGTTGTGCAAGCAGCGGCTTCAGCCAGGTCGGCGGTTCCTGGTCGCAGCAGGCATTGGTTTGCAGGTCATCGCTGGAATGCAATTGGTTGCCGTAATAATCCTGAACGTGTTCGCGCACGAAAAATGTCCTCGTAACGGTTGGGTGACAACACCCTGATTCGATGCCGCTATTATGGACATGTTACAGACTCTGCTGTCGAGGCGGGGTCAAGGCTGACTCTTTCATTCAATGCCCGGGGTATCGGGTGCCGGGCCGTTGGGACTTGCTCGCAAAGCGAAGATTTCAGCAGGCTGCGCGGCTCATTCAATCCTTCGCCTTGTCTTCCAGCCGCTTGAGGATGGCGTCGGTCCGGGCCTCATCAAGCGGATCGGGTTGGCGGGGCAGGAACCCCAGCAGGGCGCGAAGCTGGCGGACATAGCGCCGGCAGTGGTGGCAGATCAGCAGATGCAGGCGCAGGGCGAAACGCTCCCGGCGGGTGAGCGGGCTGCCATCCACCAGGGCATCAGCCTTGTCTACCACGTCGCGGCATTTCAGCATTCGCCGGTCTCCTGAAAGTGATCCACCATTTCGAACAGATGGGCCCGTGCGCGGTGCAGCAGTACCCGCACATTCGATGCGCTGATCTCCAGCATGTTACAGACGTCTTCGGCGGGCAGGCCCTGCAGGTCGCGCAGTTCCAGTACCAGGCGCTGATTGTCCGGCATGAAGTGAAGGTGTTTTTCCATGCATCGGCGCAGCTCTTCCCGGGTCAACAGATTGTCCGGGCCGGACAGCTCCCAATGTTGGGGCGAGAGTTGCCAGGCACCGTTCTGCTTGAACCGGTAAGCCAGTGGGTCCTGTTCATCGGCGGGGTCAAACTGGATTTCGCGGCCGCGTTTGCGGAGCATCATTTTGGCCTGGTTGATGACGATGCGGGTCAGCCAGGTGCGTAGCTGGCTGCGGCCTTCGAATCCGGCGATGGCGCGGTGGGCGGCGATCCAGGCGTCCTGTACGGCCTCCTCGGCATCCGCCGGGTTGAGCAGGGTGCGGGCGGTGGCCAGCAGCATGTTGTGCTGGGCCTTGACCAGTTGCCCGAAGGCGGCCCGATCACCCTGACGAAGTCGTTCAATGAATTCCGGTGTTTCGAGCGGTTGGTCTGCCATTGCGCATCCGGTGGCTAGTGAGGGAGCAGGGCGCCGGGGTTGTCTTCGCCCTCGTCACCCTGGTGCAGCATCACCAGACGGCGCAGGTGCTGCATGTCGTCCACCGAGGGGCGGTCGAACATGAGACCGATATCCTGGCCGTCCTGGCGTTTGACCAGGGCGGGCAGGGTCAGACGGATATCGGAGTCTTCCAGGCTGATGGTCAGGGTGACGGGGGAGGCGTCAGGCAGGGCCAGGAGGCGCTCACTGTGAACCCGGGCGCCCAGAACAGACAAGTCCTGCAGTTCCACGGCAAAGGTGTCCTGCCCGAAAATCAGAGAGGCCTCGCCATCAAAGTCGATCCGACCGGCCCGGCGCCGTTCGTTCATGCTGTTTTCCCTTTTTATCCCCGCGCCCCGGCGCTCCTGCTGCCGGGGGGTTAACCAAGCCGGAATCAGACCTCGATCCGCTTGTATTTCATGCGCTGGGGTTGCAGGGCATCGTCGCCCAGCTGCTTGCGCTTGTACTCTTCGTATTCGGTGTAGGAGCCTTCAAACCACTCTACTTTAGCATCCCCTTCAAAAGAAAGAATATGCGTAGCCACCCGGTCCAGGAACCAGCGGTCGTGAGAAATCACGATGGCGCAGCCGGGGAAGGCCAGCAGGGCCTCTTCCAGGGCGCGCAGGGTTTCCACGTCCAGGTCGTTGGTGGGCTCATCGAGCAGCAGCACGTTGGCGCCCTGCTTGAGCAGCTTGGCCAGGTGCAGGCGGTTGCGCTCGCCCCCGGACAGGTCCTTCACCCGTTTCTGCTGGTCGCCGCCCTTGAAGTTGAAGCGGCCCAGGTAGGCGCGGCTGGGGACTTCGTAGTTGCCGATCTTGAGGATGTCGTTGCCGTCGGAGACTTCTTCCCACACGGTCTTGTTGCCATCCAGGTCTTCGCGGCTCTGGTCCACGTAGGCCATCTGTACGGTGTCGCCAATGACGATCTCGCCGCTATCCGGGGTCTCTTCGCCGGCCAGCATGCGGAACAGGGTGGTCTTACCGGCGCCGTTGGGGCCGATGATGCCGACGATGGCGCCACGGGGAATCTGGAAATCCAGGTTCTCGTAGAGCAGCTTGTGGTCGAATTCCTTGCTGATATTGCGCAGTTCGAACACCTGCTCGCCCAGGCGCTCACCCGGTGGGATGTAGAGTTCCTGGGTTTCGTTGCGCTTTTGGAATTCCTGGCTGGCCAGTTCCTCGAATGCGGCCACCCGGGCCTTGTTCTTGGCGCGGCGGCCCTTGGGGTTCTGGCGTACCCACTCCAGTTCCTTTTCCACCGTCTTGCGGTGGGCGGATTCGCTTTTGGCTTCCTGCTCCAGGCGCTTTTCCTTCTGCTCCAGCCAGGAGGAGTAGTTGCCTTTCCAGGGAATGCCTTCGCCGCGATCCAGTTCCAGAATCCATTCACAGGAGTTGTCCAGGAAGTAGCGGTCGTGAGTCACTGCCACCACGGTGCCGGGGAATTCGTGCAGGAAACGCTCCAGCCAGGCCACGGATTCGGCGTCCAGGTGGTTGGTGGGCTCGTCCAGCAACAGCATGTCCGGGGCACTCATCAGCAGGCGGCACAGGGCCACCCGGCGGCGCTCACCACCAGACAGGTTGGCCACGTTGGCGTCCCAGGGCGGCAGGCGCAGGGCGTCGGCGGCGATTTCCAGTTTGCGCTCCAGGTTGTGGGCGTCGCTGGTCTCGATGATGGCTTCCAGCTTGGCCTGTTCGGCGGCCAGCTTGTCGAAATCCGCGTCTTCTTCGGCGTAGGCAGCGTATACCTCTTCCAGGCGCTGCTGGGCGTCGCGGATTTCGGAAAGGGCTTCTTCCACGATCTCGCGGACATTTTTCTCCGGATCCAGCTCCGGCTCCTGGGGCAGGTAGCCGATGTTGGTACCCGGCTGCGGCCGTGCTTCACCCAGATAATCCTTGTCCACCCCGGCCATGATCCGCAGCAGGGTGGATTTCCCCGCCCCGTTCAGGCCCAGCACGCCGATCTTGGCGCCGGGGAAGAACGACAGGGAGATGTCTTTGAGGATGTGCTTCTTGGGTGGGACAACCTTGCCCACCTTGTCCATGGTGAAGATGTACTGGCTCATAAACTCCGACCGCAGTGTCGTTAAGTGTGCGGGGCAGACGATGAAAGGCCCGGGGCCCCGGCGGAATGGCGCCTAAGCTAACGGAAAGCGCCCCCGAGTGAAAGGCCGCAGGCCCCATTCATGGCGGATTCAGCCGGGCTAGTGGGTATGAGACGACCGGCCGGTTCCCATGAGCCGACTTCATGTGTCTTTGGCGGCGGTTTTGGTTAGAATACGCGCCCCATCATCCACCAATGACTCCGTAGGGTAGCCCATGTTCCCGAAATCCATGTCCATTGCCGAATTTGACCCGGAAATCCAGGCGGCCATCGAGGCCGAGGAAGTCCGTCAGGAAGAGCATATCGAGCTGATTGCCTCCGAAAACTATGCCTCTCCCCGGGTGATGGAGGCCCAGGGCTCGGTACTGACCAACAAGTACGCCGAAGGCTACCCGGGCAAGCGCTACTATGGTGGCTGCGAAAACGTGGACGTGGTGGAGCAGTTGGCCATCGACCGCGCCTGTGAGCTGTTCGGTGCCGACTGGGCCAACGTCCAGCCGCACTCCGGTTCCCAGGCCAATGCCGCGGTCTACATGGCGGTGCTGCAGCCCGGTGATACCGTACTGGGCATGAGCCTGGACGCCGGTGGTCACCTGACCCACGGTGCCAAGCCGAACTTCTCCGGCAAAACCTACAACGCCGTGCAGTATGGCCTGGACACCGAAACCGGCCTGATCGACTACGAGCAGGTGGAATCCCTGGCCCGTGAGCACAAGCCGAAGATGATCGTGGCCGGGTTCTCCGCCTACTCCCAGGTGGTGGACTGGCAGCGTTTCCGCGATATTGCCGACGAAGTGGGGGCCATCCTGCTGGTGGATATGGCCCACGTGGCGGGTCTGGTTGCCGCGGGCGTGTACCCGAGCCCGGTGGGCATTGCCGACATCACCACCACCACCACCCACAAGACCCTGGGCGGCCCCCGTGGTGGCCTGATCATGGGCAAGACCAACGACGAGATT
>JAKSCQ010000145.1 GCA_022360555.1 Pseudomonadales bacterium | reverse complement strand
TCTGCAGGTGCTCCATGCCGGCCGCTACAGCTACCATCCGTTCTCCCGCTCTGCCTCGGCAATCAAGAGCCCGATCAACCCGTTCAAGCCCAAGGCCATGTCCACCAAGGAAGTGGAACAGACGGTGAAGGATTTTGCCCATACCGCCTGGCTGGCAAAGAAGGCCGGCTATGACGGTGTGGAAATCATGGGCTCCGAGGGCTACCTGGTGAACCAGTTCACCGCGCCGCGGACCAACAAGCGCAAGGACAAGTACGGCGGTAGCGCCGAGAACCGTCGTCGCTTTCCGGTGGAAATCGTGCGTGAAACCCGCAAGCGTTGCGGGGACGATTTCATCATCATGTTCCGCATGTCGGTGATCGACCTGGTACCGGATGGCGCCACTCGTGAAGAAGTGCTGGCCCTGGCAAAGGAACTGGAAACCGCCGGTGTGTCGCTGATCAACTCCGGTATCGGTTGGCACGAAGCCCGTGTACCCACCATTGTGACCTCGGTGCCGCGAGCCGCCTTTGTCGATGCGACCCGTCAGGTGAAAGAGGTAGTATCGGTGCCGGTGGTGGCGTCCAACCGTATCAACGACCCGGATGTGGCTGAGGACATCATCCAGTCTGGCAAGGCGGATGCGGTCTCCATGGCGCGCCCGTTGCTGGCCGATGCGGAATTCGTCAAGAAGGCCGAGCAAGGCCGGGCAGACGAGATCAATACCTGCATCGCCTGCAACCAGGCCTGTCTGGACCATACCTTTCAGCTAAAGCGGGCCTCCTGCCTGGTGAACCCCCGTGCCTGCCACGAAACCGAGCTGCTCTATCTGCGCACCGCCAAGCCGAAGAAGGTGGCGGTTGTCGGGGCCGGCCCGGCGGGCTTGTCCTGCGCTACCGTGGCAGCCGAGCGTGGCCATGATGTCACGCTGTTCGATCAAGCCAGTGAGATTGGTGGTCAGTTCAACATGGCCAAGGTGATTCCGGGCAAGGAAGAGTTCCACAACACCATTCGCTACTTCAGCAAGCGGATTGAAAACACCGGCGTGACCCTGAAGCTCAACACCCGGGTGGAAATCGAAGATCTGGAAAAACAGGGCTTCGATGAAGTCGTCATTGCCACCGGTGTACTACCCAGAACCCCGGGCATTCCGGGCGTGGATCATCCCAAGGTGCTGTCCTATGTGGATGTGTTACGCGGCAATGCCCAGGTGGGCCAGAAGGTTGCGGTAATCGGTGCCGGCGGTATCGGTTTCGATGTGTCCGAATTCCTGGCCGAACATCCCCGTGAGGGTGAGCAGCCGCTGCCGGAATGGATGAAAGAGTGGGGCGTGGACATGGACGGTGACACCCGCGGTGGCCTGGTAGACCGCGAGGTGGAAAAGCCGGTGCGTCAGATTACCCTGTTGCAGCGCAAGACCACCTCGCTGGGCAAGGACCTGGGCAAGACCTCCGGCTGGGTACACCGTGCCACCCTGAAATCCCGCAACGTGGAAATGCTGCCGGGTTGCAGCTACGAGAAAATCGACGATGCCGGCCTGCATATCAAGGTGGGAGAGGAAAGCCGGGTGCTGGACGTGGATAACGTGATTATCTGCGCTGGCCAGGAATCCCTGCGCGAGCTGTATCAGGAAGAGCGCAAGAATTACCACCTGATCGGCGGCGCCGACCTGGCCGCCGAGCTGGACGCCAAGCGAGCCATCAAACAGGGTGCGGAAGTCGCTGCTGCCCTGTAAAGGTAGAAAGCAAGTTTCAAGTTACAAGTTGCAACGCGACGTTGCTCTGAGCGTTGTTGAGACCAAGAGGCCGCGTCCAAACTATGGGCGCGGCCTCTTGGTTTCATATACACGGATTGGGTTGCCGCGTTGTAACTTGCAACTTGTCACTTTCTCTTAACTGTTTGCCCGCAACCGCCGCGTCCGAAAGCTCCCCATTCCCATTTCGGCAACTACCTTGAACAGGGACAGCAAGACGCTTTCATCCGGTTTCGGGTCCTGTCCCTTGCCCATGCGATGCAACTGGCGGGAGAACCAGGAAACTTCCATCATGGCCATTCTGTCGATGGCCTTGATGCCGGTCTTGCGGGGCGTGACCCGGCTGACCACACGATCCTGGCCGGCAAGAATGCGCTTGGGAAGATCCGGTTCCACCGCCAGTGGGCGGGCGATGCCGACAAGATCGGTGGCACCACTTTCCACGGCATCCGCCATGGCTTTGGCGGAGCGGAAGCCGCCGGTGACCATCAGCGGAATGGATACTCGCTCGCGGATTGTCTGGGCATAGTCCAGGAAATAGGCTTCCCGTGCGACGGTGCTTTCGCGTACGCCCTTGGCGCCGGCCATGGCCGGGTTTTCATAATTGCCGCCGGAAATTTCCAGCAGGTCCAGGCCTTCTTCGGCCAGGGTTTGAGCCACGGTCATGGACTCTTCTTCAGTGAAGCCGCCGCGCTGAAAATCGGCGGAGTTCAGTTTGATGCTCACCGGATACTCATCCCCCACGGCCTTGCGAATGGCCCGGTAGATTTCTAGCGGAAAGCGCATGCGGTTTTCCAGGGAACCGCCCCACTGGTCCGTGCGCTGGTTGTGCTGACCGGACAGGAACTGGCTGACCAGGTAACCATGGGCACCATGGATTTGAACACCGGTAAAGCCAGCTTTTTTGGCAATGGCCGCACTGGTGGCAAAGCGCTTGATGATATCGCGGATTTCTTCTTCGGTGAGGGCGCGCGGAGTCTTGAACGCGCTCTTCAGTTCCTTGCCGAACGGCACGGCGGAGGGGGCCAGGGTGTCGCCGCTGGCCAACATGCGCGGAATCTGTTTGCCCGGGTGGTTTAACTGCACCCAGATATGGTTACCCTGACGCTTGCCGGCTTCGGCCCAGCGCTGAAGTAACGGCATGTCGTTTTCGTTTTCCAGCACCACATTGTTGGGCTCACCGGTGTGGTTGCGGTCAATCATGATATTGCCGGTAATCAGCAGGCCGGTGCCGCCGTCGGACCAGCGACCGTACAGGGTTTCCAGTGCCGGCGTGACGTGGTTGTCGATGGTGCCCAGTGCTTCGCTCATGGCGGATTTGCCGAAGCGGTTGGGTAGCGCGGTGCCGCAGGGCAGGGTCAGAGATTGGTTCAGGGTATCGGCGTAACTCACGGAGGGCCTCCTGATACAAATAGGGGAAACGTATTTAGTTTGATGATGGTCAAACTATAAGTTAGTTTTATATCCGTCAAACTGTTTTCCGGAGAGGAGCTTGTTTTGGCTCGTAAGGACAGTACCAGCGCCGAACAGCTTGCCGAGGCGTTTCGCGCGCTTTCCAATGCCAACCGCCTGCGTATCTATCAGGTGATCGTGGAGCATTGTCGCCGGCATGGGCAGGCGGACCTGGCGAAGGTGCCGGCGGGTTGTGCATTCGGGGATTTCATGCAACGGCTGAATATCGGCGCGCCGACCGTTTCACACCATGTGCGCGAGCTGGTGGAAGCCGGGCTGATTCGGGTGGAGAAAGTCGGACGCCGCCGTTACTGCCATGCGGACCCTGCCATGCAGGAAAAGCTGGCGCAGTTTTTTGAGTAGGGAGTGGGGATAATGAGTGCTGACCAGTGGGCATTGTGGGGCTGCGGCCTGTTCTTTCTGACCGGGCTGCTGACAGGTGTCTGGAAATACTGGCAGATCGCGGCCAGTGACAAGGCCCGCGCCCATTACTATGTGGATGTGGCTCACCGGGCCAGCCTAATGTATGCCTTTGCCTGTTTGGTACTGGAAAGGTTTGCCCGGCTCAGCGTCTGGGATGACGCCATCAATACGCTGGCGGTGCTGGCATCCATGTTGTTCTTCGCCCTGGCGGTGGGCAGTTATATCCTTCACGGCATGCTCAAAGACACGCGTAATCAGCTACAGCAGCCGCATCGGTTTGGTCGCGGGGCTTTGCCAGCCGGTTTCATGAAGGCATTCATGGTGTCGCTGATCGTGGCGGAGGTGGGGGGCTTCGCGGTGCTGTTCGCCGGCTATGCGATGCGGTAGTAATGGAGTCTTGGCTCCAGGCGCGTGACCCGTTGAGTTCAAAGTTGAAAAGCGCGGCATGGGGCATCATGGCTTTCATTCCGTGCCCGCGTTTCAACTTTGAACTTTCACCTGCAACTGCTTACCACTGTGCCGCCAGCGCTGTTACCCGCGTCGGGCCGCCCTGTGACAACGGATGATGCAACGTTTTGATCAGGTACAGTAACGCCCGTACTGGCTCAGGGCCTTGCTGCTGTGCGGGTCGATCAGGTCTACCCACACCTGCATGGAATCCTGATTGCGGGTGTTTTGCAGGTCACTGAAATCGCCGGCGCTCAGTGTGCCGCGCAGGGTATCGCCGGCCTGGGGAGTAATGCCATCCAGTTGCTTGACCAGCACCATGCCCTGGCTGGAATTGAGCAGCATGTATTCACAGCTCTGGCTGAGAATCACGGTGGCTTGTTCATTGCTTGCTGCGTGGGCAGTGGCGCTGAACAGAGAGATGGTTGCCAGCCCGGCAACCGCCAGTGACAGTTTGAATGCTGACATGATTCGCCCTTCCTTTTTTATTGTCCCACTACACCTTATCGCGCCAGGACGGCCTGTCCTGTTATGCAATCGCAGTAATGCTGTAACCCGCGTGTAGTGTTTTTTTACGTTCCATCGAGTCTTGATGGTGGCACAGTTGATGGCACCGCAACATCATCGTTATGTCTCTTTATGCATTACGACGATCAGGTGAGAAAGGCTGGTTGAATAAGAGTAGGGGGGGAGGGCGGAAATCCCTGCGGGATTTCCGCCCGGCGGGCTTACTTGAGTTCCTTGGAGCTCAGCCCCAGGACGCGGCGGGCAATCACCAGTTGCTGGATTTGCTGGGTGCCTTCGAAGATATCGAGAATCTTCGAGTCGCGGGCCCATTTTTCCAGCAGCTCGTCTTCGGTGTAGCCCAGGCTGCCGGCCAGTTCCACACAGCGCAGGGTGATGGCGTTACCGACGCGGCCGGCCTTGGCCTTGGAGATGGACGCCTCCAGGGTATTGGCCTTTTTGTTGTCGGCCATCCAGGCGGCCTTCACCGCCAGCCAGTAGGACGCCTCCCAGTCCGCTTCCATTTTGTAGATTTCCGCTTCCACGGCGGAGCAGTTATCCACCGGCTTGCCGTAGTCATATTGGATGTGGTCCTTGAGCAGTTCCTTGATGCGCTCCAGGGAGGCCTTGGCACAACCGATGGCCATGGCGGCCACCAGCGGACGGGTGTTGTCGAAGGTCTCCATGACCCCGGCAAAGCCCTTCTTGGTGTCGATCTCCGGGCTGCCCAGCAGGTTTTCCGCCGGTACCCGGCAGTCCACGAAATTGATGGCGGCGGTATCGGAGGCACGAATCCCCAGTTTCTTCTCCAGTCGTGCCAGTTCCATGCCCGGGGTGCCCCAGTCCACCACAAAGGACTTGATGGCGGCCCGGCCCAGCTTGGGATCCAGGGTGGCCCAGACCACCACGCAGTCGGCGCGCTGGCCGGAGGTGACGAAGATCTTTTCGCCATTGAGGATGTAGTGGTCGCCGTCTTTTTTCGCGGTGGTGCGAATGGCCGCGGAGTCGGAGCCACAGCCCGGCTCGGTGATGGCCATGGCCGCCCATTTGCCCTTGAAGCGCTCCAGTTGCTCATCGTTGGCCACGGCGGCGATGGCGGCATTGCCCAGGCCCTGGCGGGGCATGGCCAGCAGGAAGCCGGTGTCGCCGTAGCACATTTCCATGGCCCCCAGGCAGACGCCCATGTTGGCGCCGTTCTTCACACTGCCATCGTCCTGCACCTTGCCGCTGCCGGTGGTGGCGGCGCCGGCGGAGTTGGCCGGGTCGCCTTCGTTGAAGCCATCCAGTACCGAGGCAAGCATGTCCAACTCTTTGGGATAGTCATGCTCGCCACGGTCATACTTGCGTGACAGTGGGCGGAGGGTGCTCTGGGCCACCTGATAGGCGTTGTTGATCAGGGGTTTGAACTTCTTGGGAATCTCGATATTCATTGTGGGTTACCCTCCTTACAGGTGCAGGCCGCCGAAGGCGACACCGATGGCACGCAGATCCCGGTACCAGCGCTCCACCGGGTATTCCTTGGTAAAGCCGTGACCGCCGAGCAGTTGAACGCCGTCGGTGCCGATCTTCATGGCCTTGTCCTTGACCAGGGTGCGAGCCAGGTGAGCTTCGCGCTGGAAGGATTTGCCCTGCTCGGCGCGACAGACGGCGCGGTAGGTGAGCATGCGCATGGCATCCAGCTCGATGGCCATGTCGGCAATCATGAAGGCCACGGACTGACG
>JAKSCQ010000013.1 GCA_022360555.1 Pseudomonadales bacterium | reverse complement strand
GTAGGGGATCTTCTCCGGCGCGGCGCTGTTGAAGTGATGGTTCTGGCCGGCCATCGGGCCGAGGCCGCCCATCTGCCAGAATAGCCACTGCATCGCCGCGGTGCGGCCCGCCGTGTCGTGCGGCAAGAAACGGCCGGTCTTTTCCGCGAGATATTGCAGTATGGCGCCGGATTCGAAGACCGAAATCGGTTCGGCCTGGTCCGCCGGGTCATGGTCGACGATGGCGGGGATGCGGTTGTTGGGCGCAATGGCGAGAAAGCGCGGGTCGAACTGTTCGCCGGCGCCGAGGTCGACGGGCTTCAGGCGATAGGCGAGGCCGGTCTCCTCAAGAAAGATGAGCGGCTTGTAGCCGTTTGGCGTGGTCCAGAAGTGAAGGTCGATCATGCTGCGTCTCCAGAGTGTCTGCGGGTTAAGGGGCGGCGCCGCTCCCGGGAGGGGGCGGGGGAGCGGCGCCGGTAACGAAGCGCCGGGGTCATGCCGCGAAGGCGTTCGCCGCTTCGTCGAGGAATGGATAGTCGATGTAGCCGCGCTCATCGCCGCCGTAGAAGGTGGCCGGGTCCGGCTCGTTCAGCGGTGCGTCGAGTGCGAACCGCTCGACCAGGTCGGGATTGGCGATGTACGACGCGCCAAAGGCGACCAGATCGGACGCCGCGGCCGCGAGCGCCTCGCTGGCGCGCGGTTTGTCGTAGCCGCCGTTGGCGATGTAGACGCCGTCGAACGCGTCGCGCAGCGCCTGCCCGTCGAACGCGGTCGGTCCGGCGAAATCGTTCTCGACCACGTGCAGGTAGGCGAGGCCGAAGCGATTGAGCGCCCGCGCGGCGTGTTGGAACGTGGCGTCCGGGTCGGAGTCGGCGATGTCGTTGAAGCTGTTCACCGGCGACAGCCGCACGCCGACCCTGTCCGCGCCCCAGACGTCGCTGACCGCCTCCACCACGTCGAGCAGCAGGCGGGCGCGGTTCTCCACCGGGCCGCCATAGGCGTCGGTCCGCGTGTTGGTGCCGTCGCGCAGGAACTGATCGAGCAGATAGCCGTTGGCGG
>JAKSCQ010000029.1 GCA_022360555.1 Pseudomonadales bacterium | reverse complement strand
TTGATACGCTTCCAGGCCATGTCGGTGATGTGCAGCAGGCCGTCGATGCCGCCCAGGTCCACGAAGGCACCGTAGTCGGTCAGGTTCTTCACGATACCCTTGACTTCCATGCCTTCCTGCAGGGATTCAAGCAGGGCTTCACGCTCGGCGCTGTGCTCGGCTTCCATCACCGCACGACGGGAAACCACCACGTTGTTGCGCTTGGGATCCAGCTTGATGACCTTGAAATCCAGGTCCTTGCCTTCCAGGTGGGCCACGTCGCGCACCGGACGGATGTCTACCAGGGAGCCCGGCAGGAAGGCGCGGATCGGACCGATGTCCACGGTGAAACCACCTTTTACCTTGCCGGAGATCTGACCTTTCACGATCTCGTCTTCGTCGAAAGCCTTTTCCAGCTCGCCCCAGACTTCGGCGCGCTTGGCTTTTTCACGGGACAGACGGGTAAAGCCCATGCCATCGTCGATGGCATCTACGGCTACGTCGACTTCGTCGCCTTCGACGATTTCCAGTTCACCTGCCTCGTTGATGAATTCGTCACGGGCGATGATGCCCTCGGATTTCAGACCCGCGTTAACGGTGACCCAGTCGCTATCGATGGATACCACGGTGCCCTTGATGATGGAACCACGGGCAACGTCCAGGTCCTTGAGGCTTTCTTCAAAGAGATCAGCAAAAGATTCAGTCATGAAAAGTACTCTGTTTAAGTCACATGCCAACCAGCAGACATGGGTTAGTCAACGAATGTAATCCACCCTTCCCCAGCTGGCTTACTTTTTCAGGGTCGGGCAGATCAGCCGCTTAACACAGAACCACCCCTCGACAGGTCCTGCCGAAGGGTATTGATGGCGTGCGTGCTACCTCACGCCAGTTGGCGTGCGGCAGCCTCGTCAAGAATCCGGTCGACCACTTCATCAACCGTCAGGGTGGTGGAATCGATCACCACGGCATCGTCTGCCGGGCGCAGGGGCGCCACCTCACGGTTCATGTCTCGGTCATCCCGGGTGCGGATGTCCTCAACGAGGGTCGCGAGGGTAGCACCAAAGCCCTTCTGCTTCAACTGCTCAAAGCGCCGTCTGGCGCGCTCTTCGGCGCTGGCAGTGAGGTAAATCTTGAGGGGGGCAGCGGTGAATACCACGGTGCCCATATCACGGCCATCGGCCACCAGGCCCGGGGATTCGGCAAATGCCTGCTGGCGGGCCAGCAGGGCATCACGCACGGGCTGCAATACCGCCACCTGGCTGGCCAACTCGCCCACACTTTCCTGACGGATGATGTTGGAGACG
>JAKSCQ010000014.1 GCA_022360555.1 Pseudomonadales bacterium | reverse complement strand
GTGGGTTTCGTCGGAAAACACCAGGCCGGCATTCACATCCAGGCCCGGCACCCTGGCGCGCTTTTGCCAGCCGGACCAGTCCATGGGCGTGACCGACGCCCCTTGGGGGCGAAAGTGGATCAGCGGGTGGTTGGGCAACTGGGCCAGGTCAGTCAGGTTGAGGTACGGACTGCAGGCCGGAACAAAGTGGTTATCAAACAGCTTTTCCGCCACCAGGCCGGGCCAGTGACCATCGCCATAACGGACTGCCAGATCGGCGGTGACACCATCCAGGGCCACCGGTTCGTGGGAGGCATGGATGCGCAGGTCGATGTCCGGGTGTGTATCTCGCAGCATGCACACCCAGGACAACAGCCAGCGCACCGCCACCGCCGGGGTGGTGGACAGCGTGACTGCCTGGCGGCTGGGCACGGCTTTCAGCCGGTCCACGGCGTCGGCGATGCCGTCGAAGGCCGTTTCCAGGGACAGGAACAGTTGCCGCCCCTCGGGGGTTAGCAATAACTGCCGGGGTTTGCGCACGAACAGCGCCACCCCCAGGGTCTCCTCCAGTCCGCGGATGTGGTGGCTGATGGCCGTGGCGGTAACGGACAGTTCATTGGCGGCCTGCTTGGCACTTTCGTGGCGGGCGGCGGCTTCAAAGGCCCGCAGGGCAGACAGGGACGGTAATCGTCGAGGGCTCATGACTGAGTTTTACTCATTCATATCAACAAAAAATCATCGTTTGTGGCGGCATAGATGCCGACGCTAGGCTGATTTCACGCTTAACGATGAATGAGTTCAACTCACAAAACAAGGAGCCCGACCATGACACGACTTCTGCAACTGGATGCCAGCGCCCGCCCCGGCCTGGCCGGTACCGATGAGCACGGTTCGCTCAGCCGCCGCCTGACCCACCGTTTTGCTACGGCCTGGCAGGCCCGGCAACCGGACGCGGTCGTGACCCGCCGGGATGTGGGCAGTACCCCACCTGCCTTTATCGACCAGCGCTGGATTGCCGCTGCCTTTACCCCGCCCGAACAGCAACAGCCGTGGATGGCGGACGTGCTGGCCGAGAGCGACCGGCTGATCGACGAATTGGTGGCCGCCGACGTGCTGGTGATCGGCGCGCCACTATATAACTTCGGCATGCCGGCGGCACTGAAAGCCTGGGTGGACCAGGTGGTGCGCATGGGGCGCACGGTGGACTATGACGAAAGCCGCCCGGACGATCCCTTCACGCCCCTTCTGGCCGACCGGCCCCGCCAGGCGGTGATCCTGTCATCGCGAGGCGGAGCCGGTTTCGAGCCCGGCGGCGAGTTGGCCCATCTGAATCACCTGGAGCCGGGCCTGACCACAGTGCTGGAATTTATCGGCATTACCCGCATTCATCGCATTGCCATCGAGCACCAGGAAGAAGGCGGCGAAAAGCTGGCCCATTCCATCACGCAGGCTGAGCACCGAGTGGATGCGCTGGTGGCACAACTGTGTGAAGCGACTTATGAAAGGCAGGCCCGCACGGCATAGGGCACAGCCAGCTGAAGGAGGTCCCGGAGCAAGCCCGGGATGACGGGGTTTATCATTCACCGTAGGCGCTTTACTCGCCAAGCGCCTACGGTGAAGGGACAGAAATAGGTAGAGCGAAGAATAGTCGCTGCGCTCGCATTCTCTTGGGTACACTGAGCCGGTCGGACATTGCTGCCTGGCAGGCCGACGACTCCCTGGTTGAACAAGGCCCCCGTTCATGTGGTTGGAAAGTTACAACGCCATCGCTGGCCAGTTTTTTGGCATCGTGTCCCTGACCTTCTGCTTGCTGGCCTTTTCCAGCAAGAGCGATGACCGGCTGTTGGTGCTGCTGCTTTCCGCCAATGTGGCGTTCGCCTTGCAGTTTCTGTTTTTTGGTAGCTGGACGGCGGCCGCCCTGACCTTGCTGGTGATCGTGCGCATTGCGCTGGCGCGGCGTTATCCGGGCAGTTTGGCAGTGATGCTGGGGGTGCTGGGTGCCAGCGCCATCGCGGCCGTTCTGACCTGGCAGGGCTGGGCGGATTTGCCCGCCGTGGTGGCCATGGTGCTGGGGACGGTGAGCATGTTCATGCTGCGTGGCATTCCCCTGCGGGTCTGCCTGGGGCTGGCGGCCACGGCCTGGATGCTCAGCCATCTTTTGGTGGGGTCCATTGGCGGCACGCTGGCCGAGGGGCTGGCACTGTTCACCAATGTGATCACGATTTATCGCCTGTACCGGGACCAGCAGCGTTATCAGCAGAGCCTGGATTGACGCTGCCCCAATCCAGGCCCCCCTTGCCTTCAGCGACGCCTGACCAGGCCGTCGTCCAGCACCTGCTCGAAGTGATCTTTCAAGGTATCGGCCGCCGGGCGGTAGGTGACGCCCAGGGCCTGGCTGCGGCTGTTGTCGAAGCGTAGCGGATAGCCCACGTTGCGGCTGATGAACTTGCGGGTCACCGGGCCCATGAACGGGCCGACGGCCCAGACCACCGGCTTGGGCACCTTCATCATCGGGAAGGGATACCGCCGACCGAATTGCTTGCGCAGCATGCCGGCGATGTGGAGCATGGAAACGGACTGGCTGACCAGGATGTAGCGCCCTTCGGCTTCCGGGTTGAACGCGCCCAGCAGATGCGCCTGGGCCACCTCACGCACATCCACCATGCCGTATTCCAGGTCCGGCACACCGGTTTTCAGTTTGCCCCGGCCCATGTCCAGCAAGGTGCCAATGCTGGCGGAGTTGCTGGCATTGGTCAGCGACGGACCGTAGACCATGCCCGGATTGATAGTGACCAGGTCCCAGCGGGACTGATCATCATGTATCTTCCAGGCTTCCCGCTCCGCCGCTACCTTGGAGTACTGGTAGGGGTTGTGATCGACGCTACTGGTGGTGTTCCAGTCCGCTTCGGTAAAAGCTTTCTTGCCCTTCATCTCGATGGCATCCCCATAGACCGAGGCAACGCTGCTGGTGAGCACCACGCGCTTGAGGCTCTCGCAGCGGTTGGCGGCATTGAGCACATTACGGGTGCCTTCCACCGCCGGGCGCACCAGGGCTTCGTTGGCATCGGTGAAGCCGTCCAGCACAAAGGGCGAGGCGGTATGCATGAGGATGTCGCAGCCTGCCATGGGCGCGTCGAAGCTGTCGGCGTCCAGCAGATCAGCCTTGAACAGTTTCAAGGTGCCGGGGGCGCTGTCGGCGATGCGCTTGAGGTGATCAACGCTTTTCGCCTTGTCGGGATTGCGCACCGTGGCATGCACGGTATGACCGGCTTCCAACAGGTATTTCACAATCCAGCCGGCAATATAGCCGGAGGCGCCAGTGACCATGACGGTCTGGGTGTTCGTGGGCATGCTTGGCTCCCGCCATTAACAAAGCGCTAACGCTAGCACGGGCCCGTGACGGGGCAACAAGGGCTGTTTGTGCCATTTCGCCGGATCAAACTGTCACTGGTTCCAGCGTGAACGGTTGAGCCGCATCCAGCAGGCCAGCCCCAACCCCCAGGCCGCGTTGACGATCAAACCGCCCACCACCTTGGTGGCGTTTACCTCAATCCCTTTCAGGGGAAACACCACCAGCATGGCCACCAGTGTCGGGCCGATGGCACCGGCAATCAGCGCCGCGAACCAATGCGGGACACCCTGCCAGCGACGGATCAACCACCACACGGGAATCCCCCAGACGCCACCCCAGAATGCCAGGGACAACACCTGGGGAATGCCCAGGGGCGGCACCGGGTTCATGTTCCAGGGCGCGGCGGGAATCAGCCCGCCCAGCCAGAACAGCGCCAGCACGCCCTGGTGAAACAGCAAGGTGGCAATAAAGCCACCAGTGAATGCTTGCAGCCATTGTTGTTGCGCGTTGGGCATGGCGTTTTCCCCTTTGTCAGTGGACCTCCATCCTACCGCACCGCGCCCTGCCATGGCATGAACGGGACAGCAACGAACTTACCCTTCGTCTGGAATCTCCGGCGTGACCAGCTGCGCCAGCATTTCCAGCGATTCCTGCCAGCCCTGGTAGCAAAACTCCACCGGGATCACTTCCGGTACTCCCTTCTGGGTGATGTTCAACTCGGTGCCGCACAGCACTTCTTTCAGGGTAATGGTGACCTGCATTTCACCAGGCAGGTTGGGGTCATCGAACTGATCGGTGTGGCGGATCAGTTCGTTGGGTTTGAGCTCCAGGTAGCGGACGCTGAAGGAATGGCTCTTGCCGGTGGTGAAGTTGGTGAATGACATGCGGTAGCCACCGCCTTCCCGGGCCTCCATGTCGTGGATCTTGCCGGTGAAACCATGGGGTGGCAGCCATTTGACCATGGCGTCGGCATCAAGAAAGGCGCGGTAGACGCGGTCGGGGGTGGCGCGCAGCACACGATGAAGACGAACGGTATTGCCTGACATGAGAGTTCTCCTTGTTGGCGATGGGCCTCTGTTCAGGGTAGTCGGAGGGGCAAAGGAAAAATCGACAGGCCTGAGATTTTTCTGTCCGTTGTATGTGGGGCGCGCTCCTGCCATCAATTTAATTGATGGTATTGCGCAAGATACCCCGGTTTTTCATCAATCGCGCCAGTTCTATAGTCCTCCCTCAATGGCCAGGCACTCATGCCGGCCCCGGGAGGACGCCATGATCGAGCTTCGCACACGTAACGAACTGGGCCGTGCCAATCACGGATGGCTGGATACGCGGCATCATTTTTCCTTCGCCAACTACCATGATCCGGCCAGGGTGCACTGGGGAAACCTGCGGGTATGGAACGATGACACCATTGCGCCGCAGACCGGGTTTCCGCCCCACTCCCACCGGGAGATGGAAATCATTACCTATGTGCGCCAGGGAGCGATTACTCACCGGGACAGCCTGGGCAACCAGGGACGTACCGAAGCCGGGGACGTGCAGGTGATGTCCGCTGGTACCGGTATCAGCCACAGTGAGTTCAATCGGGAGGACACGGAAACGCAGATTTTCCAGATCTGGATCATTCCCAATGCCACCGGGCTGCCACCCACCTGGGGGAGCAAGCCGTTCCCGAAAGCGTCCCGCGAGGGGCACTTCGAGGTATTGGCCAGTGGCTACCCGGAGGACACGGAGGCACTGCCGATTCAGGCGGATGCCCGGGTGGTGGCTGCCACGCTGAGCGACGGGCAGGCGGTGGCGTACACACTGGAAGCTGGCCGCAAGGCGTATCTGGTGCCTGCCAGAGGACGGGTAAGGGTGAATGATGTGCTGGCCGAAACCGGCGATGGGCTGGCCATCAGTGACGAAACCCGGCTAACGATAGCTGCCGAAGCCGACAGCGAGATCGTGCTGGTGGAAACGGCCTGACCCCTTACTCGGGAAACAAAAAGGCCCCTCTTGAGCGGGGCCTTTTTGTTACGGCAATCGTGTCAGGTGGATGACGCCTGCGGCTAATCCACCCTGCGATACGGGTTTCTTATTCCAGCTCGGCAACCGGTTCCCAGATGCCGTTCTGTACCTGGGACAGGATGATGCCGCTGCCGGCACGGTGGTTGGTGGGGCTCATCTGGGTATCCACGCCGGTGACCACGTCGCTGAACTTGAGCGATTCCATGGCATCCAGGAAGGATTCGGTGGTCAGGTCCGGGCCGGCTTCCTTCAGGGCATTGATGGTGACCATGGCGCCAACGCGACCCAGGACGGCGGCGCCGCTGGGCAGTTCACCGTGCTTCTCTTTGTATTCTTTTGCCCAGGCTTCGGTTTCCGGCACGTCCTGCATGCGGCTGACGATGTCCTCCCAGGGAGACACGCCGTACAGGCCTTCGGTGACACCACCCGGTGCGGCAGCCACGGCGGAGTGGAAGCCCGCCTGGGACACCATGAACTTCGCGTCATCCCAACCCATCTGCTTGGCGGTGGCGACCACGGTAATGATCGGGCGTACCGGCAGGGCCACGGCCACCAGCTCACAGCCGGCATCACGCATGCGCGCCAGGGTCCCGGTGAAGTCACTTTCATCCGGGCGGTGGGAAGAGCTTTCCGCCAAGTTCAGGTCACCATTGTTGGCGGCGGCATCGTTGACCGCCTGGTTCACTTCCTCACCGAAGTCGGAGGGGATGTACATCACGCAGATGTTCTTGATGCCTTCATCATCCACCAGCTTGTTGATGCCCTTGAGCACACCGTCGTAGTAGCTGGGGCCGAACACATAGCGGTAACGGAAGTCACCTTCCTCTTCCATCTGCTTGGACAGGGTCAACGGCAGGATGCTGGGGACGTTGTTGCGGTCCATGATCGGGAACGCCGCCAGGTTGTGCGGGGTACCCAGGCTCATCACCATGGCAAACACTTCATCACGGCTGACCAGCTTGTTGATGGCCTGGGTGGCCTTGGGAACCTGGTAGGCATGGTCCTCGACGATGTAGCGAATCTTGCGGCCATGGATGCCGCCTTCGGCATTGACCTCGTCGAACATTTCGTTGGCGACCTGGACGGCCGGAGAAGAGAACGCCGCAAAGACCCCTGACAGGTCATGCATACCGCCCAGTCTGATTTCGCTGTCGGTCACGCCACGAACCGACTCGGCGGCGGCTTTTTCTTCTTCCTTGTTATCACTGCAGCCCACTAGGGCAATGGCGGCCAAGGCCGTCAGACAGAGCTTCTTCATGATGCACTCTCCTCTCGTACCATCAGTACATGGAATCAATCAGGTGCTTGTGTTTTTTCTCCACGAAGGAACGCTTCAGCTTCATGGTAGCGGTCAGCTCCTCATCCTCGGCGGTGAGCAGCACATCGATCAGGCGGAAGTACTTGATCTGTTCCACCTGGGCGAATTGTTTGTTCACGTCCCGCACAATGCTGTCGACCAGATCCAGCACTTCCTTGGCACGGCACAGGGACGCGAAATTGGAAAACGGAACCTGACGGTCCTGGGCGTATTTCTCCACGTTTTCCTGGTCGATCATGATCAGGCAGGTGAGATACTTGCGCTGATCCCCAATGACCACGGCATCGGAAATATAGGGGGAGAATTTCAGGCGGCTTTCGATTTCCGCCGGGGTAATGTTCTTGCCGCCGGCGGTAATAATGATGTCCTTGAGCCGGCCGGTGATGGTGAGCATGCCGTCTTCCATACGCCCCACGTCACCGGTGTGCAGCCAGCCGTCGCGAATATCCTCGGCGGTCTTGTCCGGCTTGCGCCAGTAACCGGCAAACACATGGTCGCCACGTACCAGCACTTCGCCGTTATCGGCAATCTTCACCTCGGTATCGGGCAACGGTTCGCCCACGGTGCCAACTGCTTCCCGCATCTTGCTGTTGAGGGAGACCACACCGGTAGTTTCGGTCATGCCGTAACCTTCGAACAACGGCACGCCCAAAGACTGGAACCAGCGAATCTGGTCCGGCGAAATGGGCGCGGCACCGGTGGTGCCCCGGCGCAGCCGGTTCATGCCGATCAGGTCACGCACATTGCGCAACACCAGAAGGTTCCAGACGTGGTATTGCAGGGCGGATAGCGGCGAGCGCTTGCGGTCGCAGTGCCAGGCCTTCCCCGCGGCCACTGCCCGGTCGAAACACCAGCGGCCAAAGGGCGTGGCTTCGTCGCGCATGGTCATCAGGGAGCTGTAGATTTTTTCCCACAGGCGCGGCACGGCAGCAAAGGTGTTGGGTGACACTTCACGCAGGTTTTCGAAAACCGTTTCCGGGCTTTCCGCAAAGTTGACGGTGCAGCCCTTGTAGATGGGTACTTCCACCGAGACCAGCCGCTCAAGAATATGGCACAGTGGCAGGAAGCAGAGCTGGTCATCGTCCTCGTGGGCATCCAGCACCTTTTCACCGGCGGCGAGCTGAAAAAGCACATTACGGTGGCTGATCATGGCGCCCTTGGGGGCGCCGGTGGTACCGGAGGTATAGATCAGCATGCGGATGTTATCCGGCTGGCTCTCGGCAATGCTGCGACTGAACTGCTCTTCCGCGTCGGGAATCTGCTCGCCCAGCTCGTAGAGTTCGTCCAGGAACATGACCATGGGATCGTCAAAATCCCGCAGCCCCTTGCGGTCGAACACGATAACCTTTTTCAGGGTCGGCACCTGGTCGCGCACGGTGAGGTACTTGTCGAGCTGCTCGTCGTTTTCCACGAACAGGAATGCCGAGCCACTGTCGTTGATCAGGTAGGCAAGCTGCTCGGCACTGTCGGTGGTGTAGACACCATTGCTGATGCCACCGGCACCGGCAATGCCCAGGTCACAGTAGAGCCATTCCTTGTTGTCCTCACTGAGGATGGAGACCGGCTGGCCCCTCTCCAGGCCCAGCGACATCAGTGCCACGCCGATGGCACGGGCGCTTTCGTAGTAGTCCAGCCAGGTGTAGCTCTGCCAGATACCCAGTTCCTTTTCGCGGTGGGCAATGCGCTTGCCCCGCTCCAGGCATTGCTGGCGCCACAGTTTGACCACGGTGTCGCAGCCGTGAAGAAGGGTCGGTGCGTTATTGGTTGTTGTCATCATCAGCGCCAGGTCTTCTTTCGTTTCCAGCGTTTTTCCGGTCGGTCATCACCCGCCGACTGGCCCAGATAGAACTCGCGAATATCATCGCTGGCAAGCAGGTCTTCGGCACTGCCATCCATCACAATACGGCCGGTTTCCAGCACATAGCCATGGTGGGCGGTGTTCAGTGCCACCTGGGCGTTCTGCTCCACCAGCAGCAGGGTCACACCCTGCTCCTTATTGAGCCGGCGGATGATGGCGAAGATCTCCTGCACCAGCAGCGGCGACAACCCCAGGGAGGGCTCGTCCAGCAGCATCAGGGACGGCCGCGACATCAGCCCGAGACCGATGGCCAGCATCTGCTGCTGGCCGCCGGACAGCGTGCCGGCAGGCTGGTTTCGGCGTTCCTTGAGGATCGGGAAATAGTCATACACCATCTCCATGTCCTGGCGGATACCGGCCTTGTCACGGCGGGTATAGGCCCCCATGGCCAGGTTTTCTTCCACGCTCAGAAACGGAAAGACTTCCCGGCCTTCGGGGACGTGGGCAATACCCTGGCGCACCAGCTTGTCCGGCTCGCTGCCTTCAATACGCTCACCGGCCAAAGCCACGCTGCCCTTGCGTGGGGCCAACGCCCCGGAAATGGTTTTCATCAGGGTGGTCTTGCCGGCTCCATTGGCGCCAAGAATAGTCACCACGCTGCCTTCAAAGACATCGATGGAGACCCCCCGCAGGGCCATCACCGGCCCATAAAAGGCTTCCAGGTTTTTGACCTGCAGCAACGGCTGGGCATCGGTCATGGTGTCTTTCTGTACTGCGCTCATGAGGTCGCCTCCGTGCCCAGATAGGCTTCAATCACCTTGGGGTCGGCCTGCACTTCGGCGGCGGTCCCCATGGCCAGGGGGTGGCCTTCCGCCACCGCCAGCACCCGGTTGGATACCCGTGACACCAGGCTCATATCGTGCTCCACCATCAGCACGGTCAGGCCCAGGTCTTTCTGCATGTCCTCAATCCACCAGGCCATGTTCTGGGTTTCTTCCACGCTCAGGCCGGAGGCCGGCTCATCCAGCAAAATCAGCTTGGGTTCGCTGGACAGGGCGCGGGCGATTTCCACCACCTTGCGCACCCCGTAAGGCAGGCCCGCGATCAGCTTGTCCCGGTAAGGCGCCAGGTCCAGAAAGTCGATCACCTCTTCCACCAACAGGCGATGCTCGCGCTCGCTGCGCCGCACCTTGGGCAGGAACAGCAGTTCCTCGAACCAGCGGGTGTTGCGGCGGCAATGACGACCAATCAG
>JAKSCQ010000015.1 GCA_022360555.1 Pseudomonadales bacterium | reverse complement strand
CGGATGAGTACCTGCAGATGATGCATGCCCGGGAAGATCTCAGCTGCGCCTTCGAGGCACTGGACGTACGCGAGCTGAATACCGAGGTATTGCTACCACCCTCACGGGACCTACGCCCTGCAGTGTTACGCCCCATTTTGCAGGCGTGCCGGGAAGGATTGCGGGTGGAGATCGAATACACCTCGCTAAACAACCCCGAGCCGGAATACCGGGTGATTCAGCCCCATACCGTGGTACATAACGGCATGCGCTGGCATGTGCGAGCCTGGTGTGAAAAGAACAGCGATTACCGGGATTTTGTACTGAGTCGGATTATGGACAAGCCGGAGATCACCCTGCCTGGCGAGCAAGGCCCAGATCTGGACAAAGCCTGGCAGAAATCACTGACCCTGAAGGTGGTGCCAGATCCGCGCCTTACGGATGCACAGCAAAAAGTGATTGCCCGGGATTACGGAATGACACGAGGCGTATTGTCGATACCCTGCCGGGCCGCCATGGCGAATTACATTGTTCAGCTGCTGCGGCTGGATGATCAGAATCATCGTGGACCGGAGGCGCAGCAGGTGGCGTTGGGGAATTATGATGTGGTCAAGAAGTGGTTGTGGAAGTGAACGCTTCTGGGTATGCCGCATCCATTCATTCTGCTGGCCTGTTGCTCGACGGCAATCATGAAGGGCCGCATCTCTGCGGCCTTCTTCGCAATAGCAGCATCGCGAAAAATCGCCAGCAGGCTGACTCCCACAGAGACTCGATAGCTCTGAGCTCTGAGCAGCTTTCTGCAGCAGAGCGAGAAGCTGTCATGGCATGACGTCCTCGCGATGGCCGGGGCAGCCATGCAGGTTTGAGGTTAGTGCTTATCCCGATACTCGCTGGGAGAACAGCCTTGCCAGCGGCGGAAGGCGCGGACGAAGCCGCCGGCGTCGGTGTAGGCCAGGTGGGCGGCGACTTCTTCGATTTTCATGGTGGTGCTGGTGAGGAGTTGCAGGGCCAGTTGGCGGCGCTCTTCTTCTACCAGGTCGCGGTAGCTGGTGCCTTCCTGTTCCAGTTTACGGCGCAGGCTGCGTGAGGACAGGGCCAGGGCGCTGGCCATGTCGTTGAGGGTGGCGCCGAGGCCCAGTTCGCCCAGTAGTTGCTGGCGCACTTTGCCAGCGACGCCGCTGTTTTCTACGGTGTCCATGCGCTGCTGGCATTGCTGTTCGAGCATGCGGGTGAGCACCGGGTCGTAGCCAGGGAAGGGCTGGCTGGCGCCGGCGCGGTTCACCAGGATGCGGTTGCTGCGGGCGGCGAAGGTGGGCAGCACGCCACATTCTTCCTTGATGACCTGGGCACTGACATCGGGCTGACCGGTCAGGTCGATGGCGCGGAAGTCCACGCCTTGCAGGGTAATTTCCCGCACCAAGTTCAGGGCCGTTGCCATGTCTCGCTCGAGCAGAAACTGGCGCAGGTGCGCCGGGATGGGATCCGGGTCGAAGGTGATGCCGAAGGTGTCGTCGTCTTCCACCAGTTCGATGCGGCAGTAGGCGGTGCTGAGAGGAAGATAGCGCACCCCCAGGATGGCCGCTTCACGCAGGGTCTTGCAGGTGCGCAGGGCGAAGCCCCACACCCCGAAGGTCGCCAAATTATATTGCAAGCCCAACTCGAAGCCCCAGGCGCCGTCTTCTGGCAGGGCCAGCATCAGGTTTTCGATCAGGCGCATTTCCTGGGTGCGGGTGACCAATCCTTCTCCGCTGGAAAGGGCGTCATCGGCTATGCCGGTGCCGAGCAGGCAGGTCTGCCTGTCGATGCCATGGCGTTGGGCAAAGTTGAGCATCACCTGGCTGATGGCCACCGGGTGGAGGGTGTCGTCGCTGTGTTGCATTGCCCGTTCCGCTGTTCCGCCGTTAGCGCTGGCCACTTCTGCAGGGTGATTGGCCACGGCGGCTATTCTGGTTGTTGTGGTGTCGGCTTAGTGTAGAACCATGATAACCACCAGAGGCAGCACCATGGACCCGGCAACCTTGAACAAGCAGGCCATTGCCTGCGCCAAACACTATATGGGCAAAACCGCGTGGCCGACAATTGTGCTCACGTTGGCCGTGGTGGCCGCCTTTGTTGCCACGCTGTTACTGTTTGCCAATGGCACCCTGCCTGCGTTGCCGGCCTTCCTGCTGGTGGCGGCGCTGACGTATATGTCGTACACGCCGCTGCATGAAGCTGCCCACGGCAATATTCACGGCCAGCATGATGGTCGCAAATGGATCAACGATCTGTGCGGCTATCTGGTGGCGCCGATCATTGCCATTCCTTACGCCTCGCATCGCATCGAGCATTTCACCCACCACCGCTATACCAACCAGCCGGACAAGGACCCGGATTTTGTGGTCAGCGGGATGCAGAAAAACCCCTTGGCGATGATCATCGCCGGGCTGCGTTTTCAGTGGATTCAGAATACCTTCTTTGTGCAGCACAGCTGGGGCAGCGCCTCGCTGAAAGAGAAACTGATTTACTGCACTGAGTTGGCCGTGTCACTGGGGTGGCGGATTGCCTTTCTGGCCATGGTGGATCAACCGGGCACGGCGGTGGTGTTGCTGTTGGGCTACTACACCGGCGGGCTGTTCACGGCCTACTGGTTTGCCTATCGCCCTCACCACCCGTACAAGGTGAGCGAGCGTTACCGCAATACCAACAGCCTGATCATGCCGCGCTGGATGAAGCCGGTGGAGTGGTTCTGGCTGGGCCAGAACCTGCACTCCATTCATCATCTTTTTCCGCGCGTGCCCTTTTACCAGTACCACGCTTTGCATCGGGATATCGAACCGATCCTGCAGGCCCAGGGCACGCCGATTATCGGCATCTTTTCACGCAAGCCGGTGGCGACAACCGCCACTGGCGGCGAAGAGTGACGGGCGCGGACCAATGATACCTCTTAACTGACCGTGCCTTAGCGGGGCACCGCCAGCACCGCAAAGGTATCCCCCACATTCACCAGTGCCGGATGACGGCGGCCGATGAGCATGGCGTCGTAGGGGGCGCGGTATGTTTTGGGAGGCTCGCCGGTGCGGTGCAGGTCGTGGATGCGGGCGATCACCTGACCTTCTTTTACCCAGTCCCCCAGCGCCACAGCGAATTCCAGAATCCCGGCATGCTCGCTGACCCGGTAGGCATCGCCATCGGGAATCTCCAGTGCCTGCGACGGCAGGGTTTCCACTTCCCCGGGCAGCACCCCTGCATAGCGCAGCACGTTGTCGATGCCACGCTCGGCAATGTCGAGGGTTTCCGGGGTGGTGGTGCCACCACCGCGCAGCTCGGTGCTGATGAACACCTTGCCTTGCTTTTCCACCGCGCTGTCGAACAGCACCTCCCCTTCCAGCTCCGCCATGTACAAGGTGTAGGGCGCGCCGAAGGCGGCGGCGCCGGCCAGGCAGCGGGCTTCGAAATCCTTGTCGGCCATGCGGTGGGTGGCGGCGAAGGGCAGCAGGTCCAGGGTCTTGCCGCCGGAATGAATATCCAGCACCACATCACTGATGGGCACCAGGTAACGGGTGAGGTAGTCCGCCAGTTTTTCCGTGAGGGTGCCCGCCGGGTTGCCGGGGAAGCAGCGATTCAGGTTGCCACCATCCAACGGCGAGGTGCGGGTGCCGTTGAGTACGGCGGGGTGATTGAGCATGGGAAGGATGATCACCCGCCCGCTGATCTGTTCCGGCGTTAACCGGTTGGCCAGTTTCAACAGGGCGGTGATGCCTTCGTATTCATCGCCATGATTGCCACCGGTAAGCAGCACGGTGGGCCCGTGACCATTGCGCACCACCGTAATGGGGATCATCACATGGCCCCAGGCGGAGCCATCGTGGGAATGGGGCAGTTTGAGAAAGCCGTGCTGGAGGCCGTTTTGATCCAGATCCACGGTGGCGGTGATCGGGCTGTCGCTCATACAGAATCGATTTATCAGAAATGAAGGTGACTCCATCTTGCGCTTTTCCCTTTTCCCTTGCACCGGTTAACGCACATCACGCGCCGGGCAGGCCTGCGCTTCCCTATCCGTCCCCGGGCTGTACCATACGCGGCTCGCATACGCTTTTGTTTGCACAGAAGCGACATCTTCCTCTGCCGGGATCTTCCATGAAAAAAGGGTTTCTTGTTCTGCTTATCGGCGCCTTCGCAATGCTTGCCATCGGCAAGATCGGCGGCCAACTCATGCATGTTTGGGACACGCAGCAAGCCATGTATCAGCAGCTGCAAACCTCCATCGCTGACCAGCAAGCCAAAATCGCCGAAATGGACGCGGACATCGCCAGCACCCGGGCCAAACCCACCCTGTCTGACCATGACCGCTGGCTTATCGCGCACCTGAGCAAGCTCCGTGATCGGCTGGCCGCAAACCTTGAGAAACTGGAAGTGCAATCGGAGAATTTTTTCCAGCCGCTGCTGCGTGCCTGGTTGAGCAACGGCTTCATGTTTCTGGTCTTCGCCCTGACCGCCGGCATGGCGATGCTGGGCAAGTCCGGCCGGCTGAGCCGGGAAGAACAGCAGTGGCGGCAAGGCCAGCCCCAGGAGATACCCGGCCTGCAGATTGATCACAGCGCCCGTCGCTCACAAATCGCGCCACTGGGATCGGCCAGCAATTTCATCACCGGCCGCATCAAACCGGGCAAAGCCGACCAACTGACCGTGACCCGCAGCCGCATGCTCACTGCCATGGGGCTGGCCTTTCTGTTGGCGCCACAGGGCGGGCTGCTGTTCGATCTCTATGTGCTGGCGCAGGCATGGG
>JAKSCQ010000107.1 GCA_022360555.1 Pseudomonadales bacterium | reverse complement strand
ATTTCTACAGCGTTGGGATCATCGCGGGTTATATCTATTGGTGGTGCGTTGTGCGGCCCATTAACAAGTCAAAGCACATGGACGGCGCAAGCGCCGCCAGTGTTTGAAGCGTTAACTGCATATGAAAATAACCAGAGACTTCGATAAATTGAGTTTTCACGATGCTGAAGTTGTGAAAATTGTTAGAAAGAATGGGACTATTTCAATTGAAGTTTCAGGTGTATTTATTAGTAGGGAACATCCAGAATCGAAGGGGAAAGATTGGATATCTGAGGCAGCTACATTAGTCCTTCTTGGCGTAAAAGAAGAAGTTGCCAAGCATTGGGATGATACTAAAGAGGCAAAGCCTCATCCTGAACCTGAATTTCCGCTAGATGAAATTATGCATGCTAATTTTGAGAATGGAGTTTTTCATTTTGATGGGTTCAGAGAAACTTTCCCCTGGTGCGAGTGGTTCATTACCGCAGAAGGGTTCTTGCTAGAGGCAACCTCAGCGCAAGAGCAAAGCAGTTAACAAGGTGCGGCAGACCGACGTCTTACTTTGCGTATTTTTTGCGCAGTCGCTACGCTCCTATTTTCGCGCAAAAAAGTACACAAAGTAAGCCGCCGCTGCGCACGGCGTTATGAGCCAGATCGAGATTGAAGCATGGACGGAAAACTAAAGTGCCATCATTGTGAAAATGAGTTTACGGCAGAGCAGATATTAGCAGGCTGCCAGTACTCTTATCCGGAAATGGAAGCACTTGGTTTTATTTGTCCAACTTGCAATAAAGCGAGTCAAATTCGTATTAGGGGTGGCACCTTTCAATCAATCGAAGTAATTTCGGCTCCTGGTCCAGAGTGGGTAATACACGATTCCTTGAGGCCAAATGACTTCGAATATCGCATTGATCCAGAGTGGGTTCATTGCTGGTTAGGTGGCAAGCATTATGAGTTCAAATCAAAGTAATAGTCAGCTCATAACAAGGCCAAGCAGCATCGCCCCTTCGGGGCTGGACCTCGCTACGCTCGGCCGCTGTTGGCGGCGTTATGTGAATTGGTGATATGACTTATATAAGGCCGCAGCACCTATTTGAATGGAAAAAGGATGATCCGGATAGTGAGCTATATCTGGTGGCGATCCGGGACGATGAATCAGTACTGTCGGCTTATGGGCGCTACGCACATGGATCGGGGAGTACGGCCGTATCATGGCACCAGTTCTTAGCTGGTGATCTTAATGATCTGGTGGAAAAAACAATGGGAAGAGCTGTGTTGCAGGACGTTTTAGGCAAACTTAGAGAAATCACATAACAAGCCAAGGCAGCGGGACAAATTTTGCATCGCTGCGCTCAAAACGCAAAATCTGCCCCTGCTTGGGGCGTTATGTTTACAAGGCTCGTAATTGTCAGAGAGGGTTGGCGTGAGAAGATTAATTATGGCTACAAGCCTGGTGGCGCTAGTCTCTGGTTGCGCCACCTCAATGAGCCCCGCGCAGTTTGGTGAGAGTTTCCCAAAAGCTACCACCTCTGAGTATTACTCAAAGCCTTCCGCGGAGGCTGCGATACGTGAAGGAAATTGTAGCATTGCAGTTAAAGACAGAAAGTATGTCGCGCCGATTGGGTTGACGGTGCATGGAGATGTAAAGAACGGAGCTGTCGGTGTTGATGAATGGGTCGCGGCCGATAAGGCCAACGCATACACAATAAACAACTACGAGTGGATTTCCGTGCCAATAGGCGAGGACTACGCAACTCAGTTGATTCTACACTTCGATACGCTTCTGTGTCCGTGAGAGGAGTAGAGCATAACAAGGGCCTGCAAGCCGACATTCGGCGGCTGAGGCGGGCGTTAACTGCATATGAAATTCACGCTTGCGTACAACATTGAAGATCATGGATGGGCCAACTCCACGTTACAGTGCAATGGAGAAAGCTATGAAATTGATTCGATCTCTTATTTATCCGATGCTTTCGCAGAGCTTTCTCAAGCTGTTCTCGATTTGCTTAATGGAGCACCGGAATCGGATTGTGGGTTTGATCATGAACCGGGAAGAACAAAGCTTCGATTTACCGTCGAAGGTGACGAAGTCCTGATCGAAGTGTATGAGTTTGATAATGAGCTAATGGATGAACCTTGGGATAAAGGTAAATGTGCTCAACGTTTCAAAACTCGAATATTAAGGCTGAAATCACAGTATCTCGAAGAGGCTGATAGAATTTTGGAAAAATATGGCGCTAAAGAATACGAAGAGCGCTGGGGGTACCCGTTTCCAATGGATACATATAACAGAGTAAAAGCAGTTAACAAGTAGCTGCACAGGAAAAACTACTCGCTTCGCTCGCACTTTTCCTGTGAGCTAGGCGTTCTTCAGGCTGGTTGGATGAAAGAAGTTGAAAGAATTATCAGAGTTGATCATGCAGGCGAAAGGGGCGCCATTGGGATCTATAGTGCTCAATTACTTGTTGCCCGGATTCTGTATAAAGATTTGGTGATGGTTCTCGAAGAAATGCTAAGCCATGAGCGAGAGCATTTTGGTACGTTCAATCGGCTCCTTAAAGCTCGGGGCATCCGGCACTGTTACGGGCTGACTATATGGGCATTAGGTGGTTGGGCTCTTGGAATTATTACAGCCCTTTTAGGGCGCAATGCCATCTGGGTGTGTACAAACTCAATAGAAACTACAGTGCTTCATCACTTGCAGTGGCAGTTGGCGTTCTTGGAGCAGCATGATGCTGAGGCTCATGCTGCTGTTTTGAGTATCAAGAATGACGAAGAAGAGCATCGAGCAATGGGGAAGAGAAATGGCAGGCAATCTATTATCTATACGCCAATTTTCTGGCTTGTTCAGCGGTCAACGCAGTTCGCTATTTGGCTGTCTACCAAGCTCTAAATCATGTAACAAGGCGCTGCTGCCGACAAGCGGCAGAGCGCGGCGTTAAGTGGTGAAGATCAAGGTGAAAATTATGGCATTCAGCGAAATCGAGATGGCACGATTAAAGAAGGAGGTCGCTGCCTATGTTGAAAGCAAATGCCCGCCAGCCCATCTCTGGAAACAGATTGATATAGGCTTTCGCATTACGGGGCAATCAGTTGAAATATTTGAGGTTCGGCCGCTCTGGAACGATACACAAGAAATAATCCATAGCCCTGTTGCCAAAGCGACGTATGTGAAGACCCAAAACAGGTAGAAGATTTTTTGGCAGCGGGCCGATCTTAAGTGGCATGGGTACGAGCCGGAGCCAACGGTGGGATCACTCAACGCGTTTCTGGCTGTGGTTGAAGCCGATGGATATGCGTGTTTTTGGGGTAGGGGCTCTTCTTCCGGGCGCTACCGCCTACAGATCCGCTAGCCATTGCGAATGTTCCTGTTTCGTTTGAAGGGCCGTCAGGGATAACAGAGATTGCGGGCGCCGAGAGAGCACAAGTTCGCCGGATCGGCCCGATACATTGGTATGAGTGATACTTTCCATCAGCGTTATTTGGGTCTGTTCAAACGGCCACTGCTGGACATTTCGGGCAGGACGTTTGTCTTCAAAGGCAAGACCTATTCGCTCTCGGATGTCAGCCGTGTGCGGCTGGCGGGAGGGCACGGGCAGCCTATGCAGTTGGGGCGCTTGTCGGATGGCCGCACTATTCGTGTGCACTCCGGCGTGCTGATCTGGAATGGGGTACGTTTCAGAAATGGTTTCTACTCCGGCACCAATGAGGCCTTCGACTGGCTGCGGGCGTTTTTCTCTGCTCCGGGCGTTTGAGTGCCGGTGTATCGTCTTTATGACGTCGTCACATTTGCCCCGTGGCAGGCCGGGCCAGATGCAGGTAGGGTAAGACAGGTTCGAAAAGATTTAAGTGGGAAGTTAGCTGCAGGGATGACAACTTATGGCTGAAAAAGGAATCGCTCGCTCATCGACCATTTTGGTGCCGGTGTTTTTGCCGGCGGTGGTGGTTGCCGTCTTGCTGATTATCGGCACCATCAGTAACCCGGAGCTGGCCGGCGAGGCGTTTAGCGCGGCCCAGGCCTGGATCACCGAAACGTTTGGCTGGTTCTACATGCTCTCGGTGGCGCTGTTTCTGCTTTTCATGGTGGGGATTGCGCTCACCCGCTGGGGGAATATCAAGCTGGGGCCGGATCACGCCGACCCGCAGTATTCCTTCCCGGAGTGGTTCGCCATGCTGTTTTCCGCCGGCTATGGCATCGCCCTGCTGTTCTTCGGGGTGGCCGAGCCGGTGCTGCATTACGCCGAGCCTCCGGCGGGCGCGCCGGAAACGGTGGATGCGGCCAAGCAGGCCATGCAGATCGCCTTCTTCCATTGGGGGTTTCATATCTGGGCGATTTACGGCCTGGTGGGTCTGGTCATGGCCTACTTTGCCTTTCGCCATGGCCTGCCGCTGTCCATGCGGTCGGCATTCTATCCGCTGATTGGTGACAAGATTCACGGGCCCATTGGTCATGCCATCGATGTCTTTGCCATCCTCGGCACCATGTTCGGCATTGCCACCACCCTGGGGCTGTCGGCCACCCAGATTAATGCGGGCCTCCATTACCTGTGGGATATGCCCATGGGCACCACGGTGCAGATCAGTGCCATTGCCATTGTGACAGCGGCGGCCACGGTGTCGGTGGTGGCGGGTATGGACAAGGGGGTGAAGCGCCTGTCCATCCTTAATATGGTGATTGCCGTGGCGCTGATGCTGTTTGTGTTTGTCGTCGGGCCCACGGTGCATATCCTGGAAAGCTTCGTGCAGAACACCGGCAGCTATCTGAGCAATATCGTCGAGCGCACCTTCAACCTGCAGGCCTACACCCACAGCGACTGGATTGGTAACTGGACCCTGTTCATTTTCAGTTGGACCATCGCCTGGGCGCCCTTTGTGGGGCTGTTTATTGCCAAGATCAGCCGCGGGCGCACCATTCGCCAGTTTGTGGTGGGGGTGATGCTGGTGCCGAGTATTTTCACCTTCCTGTGGTTCTCGGTATTTGGCGATACTGCGCTGAACATGATCATGGAAGAAGGGGTGACCACACTGGTGGCCCAGGTGCAGGAGGACAAGGCGGTGGCCCTGTTCCAGCTCTTTGATCGGCTGCCCTGGTCCACGGTGATTTCCTTCCTGGCGGTGCTGCTGATTGTGACCTTCTTCGTGACGTCGTCGGACTCCGGCTCGCTGGTGGTGGATTCCCTGGCCTCCGGCGGGGTGCTGGATACCCCGGCCTGGCAGCGGGTGTTCTGGGCTGTGCTGGAAGGGGCCATTGCCTCCGTGCTGTTGCTGGCCGGGGGGTTGAGTGCCTTGCAGACCATGACCATTGTCAGTGCGTTACCGTTCGCGGTGATCATTATCATGGCGGCGATCGGCATGTGGCGGGCGCTGATTATCGAGCAGCACCGCGAAACCAGCCTCAAGGCGCACATGGCCACCAGCCGTCACATGACAGGGTCCCAGTGGCGCCATCGCCTGAAAGCCATGGTTCGTTACCCGGAGCGGGAGGAAGTGGAAGGCTTCATCCGCAAGATGGGCATGGAAAGCATGGCGAAGGTGGTGCAGGAAATGCGCGATGCCGGCTGGGATGCCCATGCGGAATTCGACGAGAACCTGGTGCGTGCCGAGCTGGTGGTCAACCGCGAGAACCAGGTGGGCTTTATTTATGACATCCGCCTGGTGAGTAACCCGGTGCCGGATTTCGCCTATGCCAGCAATGAGCAGGCGGCGGCCTCCGGCAAGGAATACTGCCGGGCGGAGGTGTTCCTGCGCCGCGGTGGCCGTTCCTATGATGTGTACGGTTACAGCGAGGAAGACCTGATTCGCGACATCCTCGACCAGTTCGAAAACTACCTGCATTTCCTGGATGCGGCGCCGGGCAACCTGCCCTGGGATATGGCCGAGCACGATGAGCTGTTGCAGCCGCAGGAAGAAGACGACAAGAAGAAGAAAGAAGAGTAGCCCGCACCGGGGCGGTGGGAAGCGCGGTTGTGCATGACGAATGTGAGGCGTTCGTGGTGTGCAACAGGGCTTCCGCCTTCCGCCGGCCCCACACACATAACCTGACCTGGCTGCGGGAGCTGGCCTGCAAGCGATTTCCCTTGGGAATCTCTCGAAGCCGATTCGCTTGCAGGCAAGCTCCCACAGAAGGGGATCGGGTTTCCCCTGCCTAGCGTTTCAGCTTCTCCAGCCACATCAATGTATCCACATGACTGACGAAACGGTCCAGGTAGGCCGGGGACAGCTCGCGCAGGGTGGCGATGGCGCGGGTGACCAGGCGGTGGGAGTTGAGTGGGCCGGCGTCGCTGGGGGTGCGGGTGATGGCGTCGTCGATGCGCCGGGTCTTGCGTTGCTTTTGCTGGTTGGCGCGCACCTGGCGCAGGGCCTTCAGTTCCCGCCGGGCCGGGCCGGTGGGGGGCTCCGGGGCGTCTTTCGGCAGCAGCGATTGTTCCTGGCTGCGCAGCAGGGCGCTGAGCGGGTCGCGTTCGGCGTCTTCCTGTTCGCTGGGGCCTTGCTGGTTGTAGCAGGCGTGCAGGGGCGCAAAGGTATCGGCCAGAGGGGTGGCCGGGCGGCGTAATTGCCGGAGCACGGCGGCGAATTCGCCATTTTCCAGCCGGGCCTCAAGCTCGGGGGCCGGGGCTTCCCGGTCCGCCAGGGCCTGCTGCGCCTGTTGCCGCTGGTGGTCCATGTCCTGCTGGAACGCTGCCAGGGACGCCGCCAGCCGTTCCACGCTGCGCCGGCTGTCCAGGCGCGTCTGCCCGAGCCGTTCGCTCAGGCTTTCCAGATAGCGGAAGCGGGCCGGGGCAAAGCGGGCGGCGCCGGCTTCGCGCAGGCCGTCCAGTTGTTCGCGCAGGGTGGCCAGCGAGACGTCAGCCATTGGCACCTGCCTGCTTGTCGGTGACGGCGGCGGTGCCGGTGGTGTCCCGGCGGGGCACCGTGGTCAGCTCCACCCGGCGGTTCTTCGCCCGCGCCTCGGCCCCGTCGTTGGGTACCACCGGCTGGTGGGGGCCGAAGGCGGCGGCGAATACCCGGTCCGCTGGCAGGCCCTGGGCGATCAGGGTGCGGGTGACGGTGAGGGCGCGCTGGGCGGACAGGCCCCAGTTGTCGGCGTAGCGGTGATTGCCCTTCTGGATCGGCAGGTCATCGGTAAAGCCGCTGACCATGAGCAGCTCGTCGTGCTGGTCCAGATAGACCTGCAATGGCTTGACCAGATCCTTCAGCAGGGCCTCGCCTTCCGGCTGGAGCTGGTCGGCATTCAGCGCGAACAGCACGCTGCCACTGATGCCGATACGGCCATCGCGAAAGGTGACCCGGCCGGTGGCCAGCGGGTCGGCCAGAGCCTCTTCCAGGGCCATGCGGCGCTGCTCCTCGGCCAGGCGTCGGGCCTTTTCTTCTTCCAGGGACTGGCTCAGCTCAAGCTGGACGCCGATCACCCACACCAGCACCAGCACGAGAATGCCTACCAGGGCGGCCATCAGGTCCGAGAAGATGGCCCAGACCGGGGACGACTGGCTGTCCTGATCGTGCAGTTCGTCCATCAGTTCACCTCGGAGGCCGGGCGCTCATCGTCCTGTTGGGCCAGGCCGTTGCGGTTCAAAGTGCCCAGTGCCTCGATCACGTCCTTTTGCGAGGCCATGCTCAGCTCGATCACCTCGCGGGCCTGCTCCACGTAGTAGGCCAGTTGCTCGTCCGCCCGGGCGGCGGATTTGTCCAGCGAGGCTTCCACCTGTTGCAGGTTGTCCAGCAGCTTGTCGTTGGCTTCGCCGAATACCTGCACGGCGGTGGCAAAGGCCTCGCTGAGGCTGGCCACTTCGGCGGCGCTGCCGGTGACATCGCCGGCGACGCTGCTGAGCCGTTCGGCCTGCTCGTTGACCTGGCTGGAGAAGGTATCGCTGACCTGGCTGAGTGTCTCGCCGGTACGGGTGATCAGGGTCTCGATGGCCTCGCGCTGGGCGGTGGCGGCATCGCGCTGGCCGCTGAGCAGGCTGTCCAGCTCGGTCATGATGCGCTGGCGTTCTTCCAGCAGTTCGTTGTCTCGTTCGCTGTTGCGGGCCATTTCCTCGCGCAGGCGGGTGATCACTTCCGCCGCCGCTTTCGGGGTTTCCGAGGCGGTTTCGATCAGGCGGGTCATGGGCGCTTCCAGGGCGGTGCCCAGGCGGGTGAGGTGATCGGTGACGGTGCTTTCCAGCTCGGCCAGGCGGCTGCCGGCCTGGTCGCTGCGCGCGGCTTCCGCATCACGCAGGGCGGTGAGTTCTTCGCGTACCGCCGCCATCAGGTTGTCCAGGCCGGTGCGTTGGCCGTCCAGCAGGCTGGCGGTGCTGTCGCGGAACTGGCCGTTGTGCTGTTCCAGCGCTTCGCGCAGTTCGCCGATCAGGGCGCTGCCGGATTGCTGCTGGTTTTCCATGCCGGCACGCCACTGGTCGGCGGCCTGCTCGGTGACGCGACGGAATTCGCCGCTGATATCGGCAAGTTGTTCGCGGCTCTGCGCGGCCAGTTGTTGCTGGGTGTCCCGGACCTGCTCCAGCAGGGTGGCGCCCAGCGTCTGCTGCTCCGCCAGGCCGTTCTGCCATTGTGACAGGGCCTGGCTGGTGGCCGTGCGGAACTGTTCGGCCACGGCGGCCAGTTGTGCTTCGCCGGCCTGGCCCAGTTGCTGCTGGGTATCGCGCAGTTCGCTGAGCAGGCGGTCGCTGTTGTGGCGGAACTGGTCGTTGTGTTCGGCCAGGGAGGTGCTGATGTCGCTGACCAGTCGGGCGCCGGTCTGCTGCTGGGTGTCGAGCCCCTGCTGCCAGTGTCGGGCGGCGCTTTCGGTGGTGTCGCGGAACTGCTCGGCCAGGGTGGTGAGCTGTGTCTCAGTGAGCGCACTGAGGCGACGGTGGGTGGTTTCCACCTGCTCACTCAGGCTGGCCAGGGACTGCTCCATGATCGGCTGGATGTTTTCCAACGCCAGCCGGGAGCTGTCCGCCAGGGTGGCCTTGAGGGACTGGCCCACGGAGTCGGCCAGTTGCCGGTACTGGTCATTGAGGGCGCTGTGGAACTGGTCCTGGTTGCGGGTCAGCGAGTCGCTCAGGTCGTTGCCCATCTGCTCCATGCGCCCGGCCAGGCCTTGCAGGGCGTCCACCAGGGTGGGGAAGGTTTCCGCCTGTTGCTGCAGGGCGGTGTAGACGGCGTCGCGCTGATGGCTGGCGGAAAACCGGTGCAGGCGGGTGTCCACCTGGCTGTCCAGCTTGCGGGAAATCAGCAGGCGGTCGCGGCGGCACAGGGCGGCGGTGAGGCCCAGCATGGCGGACGCCGCCACCCCGGCAATGGAGGTGCCGAAGGCCAGGCTCAGCCCGGCGATGGGGGCGGACAGGGCACTGCGGATGGCGGTCAGTTCGGCGCTGCCATCCAGGGCGGTGGCCGCCCCCTGCAGGGTAACGATCATGCCCACGAAGGTGCCCAGCAGGCCGAGCATCACCAGCAAGCCGGTGAGATAGGGCGTCAGTACCGGGCCGGGCAGGGGCGCCGGGTGGCCGTCCACACGGCGCTGAACCGCATGGCGCAGGGAGGGCGGCAGGGCATTGAGCCAGGCATTCAGGCCCTCGCGGCTGTCGGGCAGGGCGTCCAGGCTGCTGTCCAGCCGGGCGGTGCTGCGGCGAAAGCGCAGCAGTTCCAGAAAGCCCAGCACATAGACGGCGGCAATGATCAGGGTGACAGTGAAGGCCACCGGCTGGCGAATAAAGGTGGCGGCAATCCAGACCACGGCAATGGCGCCGAGGACGAAGGGGAGAGCGAAAAGAAAGCGTCTCATAAAGTTGTGCTTACCTCATTGTTCAAAGCATCAAGCAGGCCGAGTACCGGTTCCTGGCGGGCATCCAGTTCGGCCAGCAGCAACATCTGCAATTCGCGCTGGAACTGGCTCAACCAGCCGTGCGGCTGCAACCAGTCCGGCGGGGTATGGAATGGGTCGCGCTGCTCCCAGAGGGTGCGGTAACGGCGCTCCAGAAACCCGGCAAGGTTGCCGAAGCACTGGCGGACATAGGGGGCCAGGCTGTTTTCGAAGACCGCATCCAGCTCGGCGAGCCGGGCCAGGGATTCGCTGTGGCCGGCCAGAATACGGCGGGCGCGCAGCCGCAGGTTACTGATACCGGCAATCAACTGGCGCTGGTGCCCCTGATAAAAGCGTTCGTAGGGGCCGAAGGTGGGCCGCTTGTCTGCCGGGGCGTCGTCGCGCAGGGCCGGCAGGCTGATCACCGAGGCGGCCTTTTCGCCGGCAAAGCTGCGGCTCAGGTGCTCCAGCAGGGTGGCGCGGGTTTTCAGCAGGTCCGCCTGCAAGCGTTCCGCCGCGTCCTCGCTGGCCTGGAACGGCCCCTTGGGGCGGTGTTTGTTGGCCCCGTCCAGGGTAATGGCGTCGGACAGGTCAAACAGGCGCCCCAGCCGTTCGGCAAAATCTTCGTGCGGGGCCTTGGCCGCCTTGCGATCCAGGTGGGTGAGCAACTGCACCAGGCGGCTGTCGGCGGGGCCGGATTGCGCGGTGGTTTGCGTCCTGTGCATACTTTTTTCCATGTACTACTGCCGGGCAAAACGGAAAATGTCAGATTGCTGTCATCAGCGCGGCGAGCCGACCATTCTAATCGCGAAAGGGCGGGGATGATAATGCGTCTGTCGGTTAGAGCCTGTTTATGATCATACGCAGCCACGCCGACGTGCATTTTGTTGCCAGAACATGATTGCGGTTGCGTATCGATCATAAACAGGCTCTCAGGCCGTAAGTGGGCACGGGAGCAAGTAACGGGCCCGCTTTTCTGGTATCTATGTCCGGGGTGACAAAAAGGAGTTTGCCTGATGAATCGAATCATACTGTCTGCCCTGGCCGGGGTTGCCCTGCTGCTGGCCGGTTGTGAGGACGATGCCGCCCCCCAGGCCACCGGTGCCGACCGGGATGAACATGGCTGCCTGCCCTCCGCCGGCTACCAGTGGTGCGAGGAAACCGGTCAGTGCGAACGCCCCTGGGAGCTGGCAGAGAGGGAAGATCTCGAGAAAACCCCGGAAGCCTTCGCCGCCTTCTGTGGCAATCCCTCTTCTTGAGTGTCGCCATGAGTGAAGTCGATAACCTGGCCCTGTTGGCGGACTACAACCGCTGGATGAACCAGCGGCTCTATGCGCTGGCGGGGGAACTGGACGACACGGCCCTGCAGGCGGATCGCGGTGCCTTTTTCGGCTCGGTGTTCGGCACCCTCAGCCACCTGGCGGTGGCGGATACGATCTGGATGCGGCGCTATGCGACGCATCCGGCCGGGCAGCCGCTGGCGGCCTTGCTCGACGAGCCCGCGCCGACCTCGCTGGATGCCCGCCCCTGGCCCGACCTGCCTGCCCTGCGTGCGCGACGGGAATGGCTGGATGGGTTGATTATGGACTGGGTGGCGACCCTGACCCCCCAGGCGCTGGATCGCCCCCTGGCCTATCGCAACGTGAAAGGCGAGGCGGCCCACCGTCGCCTGGGCAGCTTGCTGGTGCATTTCTTCAACCATCAGACCCATCACCGTGGCCAGCTCACCACCCTGCTCAGCCAGATGGGCATGGACGCAGGCGTGACGGACCTGCTGGTGCGCATTTCCGATGAGCCAGAGCGATGATTGCCTGCGACCGGCATGACTATGTGGAGATCGCCTGCACCTTTCGTCTGCCAGTACGGCTGGTCATGGAGGACGGGGCAGTGATCGACGGCGTGGCGCTGGACACCGGCTACGATGATCAGCGCCAGGAGTGCCTGATGCTGGATGTGGCGGGCGATCGCCGGGCGGTGGTGCTCGACCGGATCACCACCATGACCGCCCTGAAAGCCAACCCGCATTTCGACACGGTGCACCTGGCCCCATGACGCTGTCGCTGTGCCGTTTCTCTCTGGCGTTTATCTGGATCTACCAGGGCGTTGTGCCCAAATGGCTGGGCCCCCACGAAGATGAAGTCGCCATGAATCTGGCGCTGGGGCTGAACGAGTCCCAGGCAGTGACACTTTCCCACGTCGGCGGTTTGCTGGAGGTGCTGTTGGGGCTGATGTTGCTACTGGCGGGGCGCCGTGCCTGGCCCTATCTGGTGTCGGCGGGGCTGATTGTGGTGCTCACGGTTTTCGTGGTCGTGCTGGCGCCGGCGTTTCTGGTGTCCGCGTTCAATGCCGTCACGGTAAATGTGGCGGTGCTCGCCCTCTCTCTCATGGGGTGGTGGCTAACGGCGTAAAGCGCCTGGCACACAGAAAGTTTCCGCAGTGATCTCTGAGTCTTCTGTGGTGATGCTATTTATCCCGGTCTGGAATCTGCTCCTGCAGTGGGCCAATACCTGCAAGCTCAGATCTGTGATTCGATTGGCAGCCACGACAGCATCCACACCTTGAAGCGCTGCCAGCTGGAGGTTCCCGGGTCGTGATCCTCGATGATGGGGGTGCCGTGATCGTCGGCCTGCCATTGCAAGTCGCCGTCGTCGGCGAGCGTGAGGTGCCAGGCTGAATCCCCTTTCACCCAGGTTTCGAACAGGGCATCGAGCTGCCGGTTCAAGGCGCCGCTCTCGATCAGCAGGCCGATTTCCGTATTCTGGATCAGGGAGCGACCATCCAGATTCACCGAGCCGATGAAGACCCGGTCATGATCAATCACGAACGTCTTGGCGTGCAGGCTGGCCCGGGACTTGCCCTTGAACCAGTGGATGCGCTGGTCCTGTCCAGCCTCGGCGCGCAGCTCCCATAGCTGGATGCCGTTTTCCAGCAGGGGTTTGCGGTAGTCGGCATAGCCACTGTGCACGATGGCCACATCGGTGGTGCTCAGGGAATTGGTCAGAATGTCGACCTCGACGCCACGTTGTTCCAGCTCGCTGAACAGGGCAACACCGGCATCGCCGGGCACAAAGTAGGCGGAGCTGATGCGCAGCCGCTCGCGGGACTGTTCCAGTATCTGTTTGAGCGCGGTGCCCAGATAATCCTGGCGACTCAGTGCGTCCCGGGCGGTGGCTTTGTCCGGCGGGTCCACATACAGGCTGGCCTTGCCCCAGGTCAGGGGAATCTCCCCGCTGACCAGATCCTGCCCTAGAGATGATTCCACCAACGCCCGGGCAAATTCGCTGTCCTTCTGCGCGACCAGAAAATCTTTCACGGACTGGCGCAACTCCGCCAGTGACATGGCGGCATCGTCGGCATTCAGTACATAGTTCACCGGTATCGAGGCTGGATGGTTCCAGTAGTTGTCAAAGCTTGCCGTGGCCTCGGGCAGAATGGCGCCGATGGCGGTAATGTCCACATCCTGGAAGTCCACGGCATTGTTGGAAAAATATTCATCCCCGATGTTGCGGCCACCGGTCACCATGACACTGCTGTCCGCCACCATCAGCTTGTTGTGCATGCGATGGTTGGTGCGACCAAAATCGAAGGCCATTTGCATGCCGCGGCTGAAACCGCTGCGGGCTTTCACCGGATTGAAAAGGCGAATCTGGATGTTGGGGTGCTGGTCGAGAATGGCCACTACGGGTTCGGCGACACGGGTGCCCAGGTCATCCACCAGTAGCCGCACGCGCACCCCCCGGTCCGCGGCTTCCAGCAACT
>JAKSCQ010000301.1 GCA_022360555.1 Pseudomonadales bacterium | reverse complement strand
TACTGACGATGAGATCGAACTCCCCCTCACAGGGTGCCAGCCAGCTTCCCTGCCGGCAGGTCACGGTGGCGCCAAGCTCACGGGCGTTAGCCTCTGCGACTTGCAGGGCCGCGCGACTGAGATCCACCAGGGAGACCTGCCAGCCGGGGCGCTCCAGTGCCAGGGTAATGCCGATGGCGCCGGTGCCGGTGCCCAGATCCACCACCCGGGCCACCTCCGGCAACCCCAGTTGGAGCGCCAGCTCCACCAGAGTTTCCGTATCGGGGCGGGGAATCAGGGTCTCCGCGGTCACACGGAAGGGGCGGCCAAAGAACTCCCGCTCGCCGGTCAGGTGGGCCACCGGCTCGCCCTGCACACGACGCGCCAGCAGGGCCTGAAAGCGAGCGGCCTGATCGGCATCCAGCTCCCGTTCCGGCCAGGTGAACAGATAGCTGCGCGGTTTGCCGAGCACATGGCAGAGCAGGATCTGGGCATCCAGCGCCGCGGTGGGTGACGCCACCAGCCGGGCCCGGGCCTCGCGCAGGGCGGCGTCGATGCGCACCTTAATGCTCGCCCAAGGCGGCCAACTGGTCAGCCTGATACTCGGCCAGCAGGGCGCCCAGCACTTCGTCCAGGTCCCCCTCCATGACTTCCCCCAGACGGTACAGGGTCAGGTTGATGCGGTGATCGGTGACCCGCCCCTGCGGATAGTTGTAGGTGCGGATTCGCTCGGAGCGGTCGCCGGAGCCCACCAGCGACTTGCGCTCGGCGGCCTGTTCGGCATGGGCGGCGTTCTGCTGGGCATCATACAGTTGGGCGCTGAGCAGGCTCATGGCCTTGGCCTTGTTCTTGTGCTGGCTGCGCTCGTCCTGGCATTCCACCACCACGCCGGTGGGCAGGTGGGTAATCCGTACCGCAGAGTCGGTGGTATTCACGTGCTGGCCCCCCGCACCGGAAGAGCGGTAGGTATCAATACGCAGATCTTCGTTGCGAATCTCGATATCGCCCAGGTCTTCCGCTTCGGCCATGATCGCCACGGTGCAGGCGGAAGTATGAATACGGCCCTGGGACTCGGTGGCCGGCACCCGCTGTACCCGGTGAGCACCGGACTCGAACTTGAGCCGCGAATACACGCCCTCACCGATCACTCGGGCAATCACTTCCTTGTAGCCGCCATGCTCACCGTCACTGGCGCTCACCAGCTCCACCTTCCAGCCCATGCGGTCGGCATATTTGGAGTACATGCGGAACAGGTCACCGGCAAAAATCGCCGCCTCGTCACCACCGGTACCGGCACGGACCTCCAGAAACACATTGGCGCCATCCCGGGGATCCCTGGGCAGCATCAGCATCTGCAGTTCATCAGCCAGCTCATCCATGCGCGCCTGGGCCTCACGGGCTTCTTCGGCGCCCATCTCGCGCATGTCCGGGTCACTGTCGTCCTGCATGGCACGGGCAGCGTCAAGATTGTCCACGCTCTGCTGGTACTCCCGGTAGCATTTCACTACCGGATCAATCTCGGCATATTCCCGTGACAGATCACGGAACTGCTTCTGGTCCCCGATCACATCCGGGTCAGACAGCAATCCGGCCAGCTCCTCGAACCGGTCCGCCAGCTTGTCCAGCTTGGTCTGCAACGACGCTTTCATAAATTCGCTTCCACGCTTCACGCAAACGCGCCGCCCCAGGGGCGTACGCACATCAAAATAACAACAGGATCGCCTACTGGTCGTCGTCCAGCAGCAACTCACGGGCAACCAGCAACGCCTCCGCACGGCCTTCGGCTGCCATTTTACGCAGGGTCACGCTGGGCGCATGCAGCCACTTGTTGACCAGAGAATGCTGAAAACGGCGCAACACCTCTTCCGGGTCGCCACCGTTATGCAGTTGTTGAAGGGCCTTTTGCAGCTCGCTTTCCGCCAGCGCGGTGCGCTGCTCCCGATAGTCGCGCAGCACGGATACCGCATCCTGTTCGCGACGCTGGCGACGGTGGCGGACAATGGCATCGCGAATCAGGTCCGAGGCTTCCCGGGCCGCTTCCTGCCGGGCCCGGACATTCTCCTGAATGGCTTCCTGCAGGTGGTCCACCGTGTATAGGTAGACATCATCCAGCTCGCCCACCTCCGGCTCGATATCCCGGGGCACGGCAATATCGACCATGAACATGGGCCGGTGACGGCGCTTCTTGAGGGCGCGCTCCACCATGCCCTTGCCCATGATGGGCAGCGGCGCCGCGGTGCAGGAAATCAGGATATCCGCCCGCTCCAGCGCCACCGGCAGTTCTTCCAGGCTGATGCCGCGCCCACCCACACTGGTGGCCAGTGCATCAGCGCGCTGCTGGGTGCGGTTGGCGATGGTGATTTCCTGTACCTGCTGTTCGTGCAGATGGCGGGCAACCAGCTCGACCATCTCGCCGGCACCGATCAACAAAGCCCGGCTTTTTTTCAGGTCGGCAAAGATATGCCGGGCAAAAGAGACTGCCGCATAGGCCACGGATACCGGATTGGCACCGATACCGGTTTCAGTACGAATGCGCTTGGCAACGGAAAAGACTTCCTGAAACAGCCGGGACAACTCGCCATTGAGCAGGCCGGCTTCATGGGCGCGGGCATAGGCCTCACGCATCTGGCCGAGAATCTGGGGCTCGCCCAGCACCAGCGAATCCAGCCCGCCGGCCACACGCATCATGTGTTCCAGGGCCTGCTCTCCACGATACTGATAGAGCACGGCGGCAAGGCGCTCCACCGGCAGGTGCCGGCTGCCCGCCAACCAGGCGGTAAAGTCCGGCCCCGGGTCATCCTCCGTCAGGCAATACAGTTCGGTGCGGTTACAGGTAGACAGCAGGGCCGCTTCACGCACACCCGGCATATCGCGCAAGCTGGCCAGCGCCGCTTCCGCCTGCTGCGCCGAAAACGCCAGACGTTCGCGTAGTTCCACATCCGCGGTGGTGTGATTGACGCCAACAGCGACTAGATTCATAGACTCCGGGTGCCCGCTGGAGCAAGGGCCCTGTTCACCGATTTTCCTGCCACCAGGCAGTCAGAATGCAGGAACCCGCGGCTCCCTCAAGGGAATCGCATTTTGCGCGAAAGCGCCTCCCAAGACAATGACGGCCCCGGCAATCACACCGATCGCACAGGGTGATCGTGCTTGGGCAATCAAGGATCGCTGTGCCATGATACCCCGGATACGAAACGGACCCGGCCTGACCATGTCACCGCAGGGGCATGGCAGGTATGCAGCGGGAAACAGAGACCACCGATTCGCTCTCGACCAGCCGTCGCGGCAGAATGTGTCGAATACCGGGCGTTTTGGCGACATTTTCAGGCGATCATCCTTAATGACGCGTTTTGCTTTCCTGCCGCTCTGCGGCGCATTGTTGTTTCAGGGCTGCGCCAGCCAGCCTTCCGAACCGGAACCGGCTCCCCCCTCCCCGGAGCCCCAGGCGGCCACCCGGACCGCCCCGACCTATGACAGCGAGACCCTGTCCGACCTGCTGGTGGCCGAGGTGGCCGCCCAGCGTCAGGCGCTGGGCGTCACCCTGGGCTACTACAGCCAGGCGGCGCAGAATACAGGCGACCCGGCCGTGATCAGTCAGGCCGCCCAGCTGGCCAGCTATCTGGAAGATCACCAGCAGGCCCTGGCACTGAGCGAGCTGTGGCTGGAACAGGCCCCCGCCAACGAGGAAGCGCTGCAACTGGCGATCCTGTCGGAAATCCGTCTGGGCAATATCGAGGCCACCACCCGCTACCTGGATACCCTGCTCGGCCAGTACGGAGAAGAGTCCCTCGGCCGTTTGGTCAGCCAGGCCCGGGGGCTGGATGCCCAGGGCAACCTGCAACTGGTCCAGGCCCTGGCCCAGCTCACCGATCGTTACCCGGAACAGGCGCCGCTATGGTACGCCCGGGCCCTCTGGGAAGAGCACGAAGGCAACTACGCCGCCGCCCTGGAAGCGGACGAACGCGCCATCGACCTGATGCCCAAGCACGAGGATGCCCTGCTGCTCAAGGCCCAGCTGCTTTATGAGATGGGCGAGACCGACAAGGCCCTGCGCCACCTCAAGAAACTGGTGCGCAAGTACCCCGAAGCCCGCCGCCCCCGCATTACCTACGTGCGTCTGCTGCTGGGCACCGGCCAGATCGATGACGCAGAAGAACAACTGGCGATCATGGCCGAACAGTATCCCAACGACCTGGACCTGCGTTTTTCCCTGGCCTTGCTGGCCCTGGAAGCCGGTGCCACAGCCCCGGCCCGCGAGCAGCTTCAGGGGCTGCTGGCCCAGAATTATCGCCCCGACGATGTGCACCTGTATCTGGCCCAGGCCGCCGAGCAGGAAGATGAGCTGTCGCAGGCCGTCGACCACTACCTGAAAGTCGACGGCCCCCAGGCGATCCGCGCCCGGGTCCAGGCCGCCCGGCTACTCTATCAACAGGATCAGAACAGCCAGGCCCATGCCCTGCTGGAAACCCTGCGTCAGGAACACCCGGAGCTGGACACCAGCCTGACCATTACCGAAGCGGAAATGCGCAGCAGCCAGGGAGACAGCCATGCCGCCATGACGCTGCTCAACCGCGCCCTGCAGGATCAACCGGACAATATCGAGCTGCTCTACAGCCGCGCCATGGTGGCCGAACGGCTTGGCGACCTGTCACAACTGGAAACCGACCTGAAACGGGTACTGGAGATCAACCCGGACGACGCCAGCGCCCTGAACGCCCTGGGCTACACCCTGGCCAACCGCACCCAGCGCCTGGACGAGGCCTATGACTATGTCTCCCGGGCACTGGAACTGGAGCCGGACGACCCGGCCATCCTCGACTCCATGGGCTGGGTGCTCTACAAGCGCGGTGAGACCCAGGCCGCCCGCGACTACCTGCGCCGCGCCTACGAAAAATTCCCGGACCCGGAAGTGGCAGCTCACTACGGCGAAGTGCTATGGGTGCTGGGTGCCCAGAACCAGGCTCGCCAGGTGTGGCGCGACACACTGGAAGACAACCCGGACGCCGCCCATATCCTCGATACCATGGAACGACTCGGAGCTCGCCTGTGAGAATTGCCCTGACCAGTGTTGTGCTGGCCTTGTTACTCAGTGCCTGTCAGATGCGACCAACCACCACACAGTCCTTCAGCCACCCCGGGCAAATCGACACCTGGCAAATGAGCGGCAAACTGGGCTATCGCACCGTCAATGATGGCGGCAGCGCCACCTTTGACTGGCAGCAGCAGCCCAACCGTGGCGAAATCCGCTTCTCCGGCCCGCTGGGCTTTGGCAGCGCCGACCTGCGCTGGGACAGTGGCCGGGCCGAACTAGTCACCGCCAAACAACAATACCAGGCCCGCAGCCCCGGCGAGCTGGCCTGGCACCTGACCGGCTTCTGGCTGCCGGTCTCCGCCCTGCATTACTGGGCCCGGGGCCTGCCCTGGCCGGGCGCCCCCGGCGAAGCCAGCTACGATGACGACAAGCAACTACAGACCCTGGAGCAACTGGGCTGGTCACTGGAATTCGACCGCTACCAGAGCGTGGCCGGCGTCTCCCTCCCCTACCGCATCAAGGCCACCCAGAATGGCAACCGCTTCACCCTGCTGATCCGCGACTGGCAACCCGGCGCTGCCCCCTGAGACCATGACCCTGATCCTGCCCGCCCCGGCCAAACTGAACCTGTTCCTGCACATTACCGGTCGCAGGGCGGACGGCTACCATGAGCTGCAGACGGTGTTCGCCCTGCTCGATCATGGCGACACCCTGCACCTGACCCCGGCAGACAGCCTTTCACTGAGCTGCGACCAGCCGCAGGTGCCCTGCGACGAGAGCAACCTGATCCTGCGCGCGGCCCGGCTGCTCCAGGCTCACACCGGTAGCCGCGCTGGCGCCCGCATTCACCTGGAAAAGCGCCTGCCCATGGGCGGCGGCGTGGGTGGCGGCTCTTCCGATGCCGCCACCGCCCTGACAGGGCTCAATGCCCTGTGGCAACTGGGGCTGTCCGTGGACGAGCTGGCCGAACTGGGCCTCAGACTGGGCGCCGATGTGCCGGTCTTTGTGCGCGGTCAATCCGCCTGGGCCGAAGGCGTTGGCGAGCGAATCATTCCCATTTCCCTGCCGGATGCTGAATTTTTGGTCATATCCCCCGGTATTCATGCATCAACTGCTCGAATTTTCGGCGACCGGGAATTGACAAGGGATACCCCCGTCAGTAAATTACCGGCCTCGCTTGAGGCGGTGCTGACCCGCGACTTTCACAACGACTGTGAAGCGGTGGCAAAACGGCACTTTCCAGAAATCGGAAAGACGCTGGACTGGCTCAGGCAACATGTGGGGAACGCCCGCATGACTGGTACAGGCGCTTGTTGCTTTGCGCGTCTGACCGAACCGCAACAGGGGCAGCAACTGCTGCAACAGTTGCCACAACACTGGACAGGTTTCGTCGCTCGAAGCTGTAATACTTCTCCTCTTCAGCAGACACTGGAAGAGACACTGGCGAAGTTTCGAGAGACACAGAATTCAGGCAAACCCGCGTAAGGCGGGCCTGAGACCGAGTGTTGGGGTATCGCCAAGTTGGTAAGGCAACGGGTTTTGATCCCGTCATTCCCAGGTTCGAGTCCTGGTACCCCAGCCATTTTCTTCCCAGGAACCTCTATCCCTTCCCCTTAGGGGTTCCCAAATTCACGACGCAAGACCCTAGGGGGCGCCAGTGTCCAAGCTCGTCGTTTTCTCCGGTAACGCTAATCCCGAACTGGCTCAGGCCATGGTCAACAACCTGAATCTGCCCCTCGGCAACGCCGATGTCGGCACCTTCAGTGATGGCGAAGTGGCCGTGGAAATCCAGGAAAACGTCCGCGGCAAAGACGTCTTCATCGTGCAGTCCACCTGCAACCCCACCAACAACAACATCATGGAACTGCTGGTCATGGCCGACGCCCTGCGTCGCTCCTCCGCCGGCCGGATCACCGCTGTCATCCCCTATTTCGGCTATGCTCGCCAGGATCGCCGGGTGCGCTCCGCGCGTGTGCCGATTACCGCCAAGGTGGTGGCCGACATGATTACCGCCGTGGGCATTGACCGGGTGGTGACCGTTGACCTGCACGCCGATCAGATCCAGGGCTTCTTTGATATCCCGGTGGACAACGTCTACGCCACCCCGCTGATCGTGGCCGACATCGAGCGCCAGAACCATGACGACCTGATGGTGGTCTCCCCGGACGTGGGCGGCGTGGTCCGCGCCCGCGCCCTGGCCAAGCAGCTCAATGACGCCGACCTGGCCATCATCGACAAGCGCCGCCCCAAGGCCAACGTGTCCCAGGTCATGCACATCATCGGCGAAGTGGAAGGCCGCACCTGTGTGCTGGTGGACGACATGGTCGATACCGCCGGCACCCTGTGTAAAGCCGCCCAAGCCCTGAAGGACCATGGCGCCGCCAAGGTGATCGCCTACATCACCCACCCGATCCTGTCCGGTCCGGCCATCGACAATATCGCCAGCAGCGCCCTGGACGAGCTGGTGGTCACCGACACCATCCCCCTGTCCGAAGCCGGCCGCGCCTGCACCAACATCCGCGTGCTCAGCCTGGCCCCCATGCTGGCCGAGACCATCCGCCGGGTGAACAACGAGGAATCCCTGAGCGCCATGTTCGACCGGCTGGAGCTGGTGTAAATCAGCCACAAGCATCAAGCTACAAGCTTCAACACGACATAAATTGTTGCCAGATTGAAGCTCCCGAGGCCGCGCCCAGCTCCTGTGCGCGGCCTCTTTCATCCCGGGACACCCCAATCCCAAACCGTGTTGCAGCTTGTAGCTTGCGGCTTGAAGCCCTTTCAGCTGGCACACAGCCCCTTTTTCATGCATAATCGCGCCCCCGCGCAATGGTGCGCGGTTTTATCAACCTCTCTGGCCTTCCTGGTCGCGGGACGCCCGAGAGCTTACTGGAGACAGACAATGTCCAATGATTTCCTGCTGAATGCAGAAAGCCGCAGCGACACGGGGAAAGGTGCGAGCCGCCGCCTGCGTCGTCTGCAAGAGCGTGTTCCCGGCATCATCTACGGTGGTGAAGCCGAGCCGCAAATGATCAGTGTCGAACTGCGTGAACTGAAGAAAGCGCTGGAAACTGAAGCTTTCTACAGCCACGTCCTGACCCTGAAACTCGATGGCAAGGACGTGCAGGCAGTACTGCGCGACATGCAGCGTCATCCGGCCAAGGGGCACCCCACCCACGTGGATTTCCTGCGTGTGGACAAGACTCACAAGATCACCATGAACATCCCCCTGCACTTCATCAACGAAGACTCCGCAGTGGGCGTGAAGAAACAGGGTGGCGAGATTCAGCACAACATCTCCGAAGTGGAAGTGAGCTGTCTGCCCCAGGATCTGCCCGAGTTCATCGAAGTGGACATGGCCGACGTGGAACTGGACGCCATCGTTCACCTGTCTGACCTGAAGCTGCCGAAAGGCGTGGAGCTGACTCAGCTGGCGCTGGGCGACGACCACGACCAGCCGGTGGCAGCGATTCACGCGCCGAAAGTTCGTGCTTCCGAGTCTGACGACGAAGCCGGCGAAGGCGAAGAAGCTGCCAGCGAGGAATAAGACGCGACGTGGCGGATCCGGTTCGACTGATCGTAGGCCTGGGCAACCCGGGCCGCGAGTACGAAGACACCCGCCACAATGCTGGCGTCTGGTATGTGGATGCCCTGGCTCGACGCCAGGGCATCTTCCTTACCGAAGACAAGAAATATTTCGGCCTTACCGCCACCTTCACCTTTGAAGGCGAAACCGTCCGCCTGCTGGTACCGACCACCTTCATGAACCGCAGTGGTCAGGCCACCGCCGCTCTGGCGAACTTCTTCAAGATTCCCGTCACGCAGATGCTCGTCGCCCACGACGAACTGGATCTGCCCCCCGGCTGCGCCCGCTTCAAGCAGGGTGGAGGCCATGGTGGTCACAATGGTCTGCGCGATATCATCAGCAAGCATGGCAACAGCCGTGACTTCTGCCGCCTGCGCATCGGCATTGGCCACCCCGGCTCCGCCGACCGCGTCACCCCCCATGTGCTCAACAAGCCCTCCCGGGCCGATCGAGACCTGATCGACCGCGCCATCGACGAGGCCGTCTACCACACCCCGGACCTGCTGCGCGGCGACCTGAACGGCGCCATGAACCGCCTGAACGGGTTTAAGGCCTAGCGAGCCTCTGAATAACTCCTTGCATGCTCAGTCTTTCAGGCTGGCTCGCCCCTCGGCAAAAGGTAAAGAGGGGGCGCAATTTTGAAGGTGTATGTCCATCCATCGACCTCTTCACCTTCGAAGAACGTGTAACGACGAGTACGGGCCAGCCTGGAAGACCCGGAGCACACTGGCGTGCATAAAGGCGAGGCCTGAAGCGCACATCTGCTGTGCCTTGCCTCTAGGAAAGGGAACCACCCTGTCCGTCGAGACAAGACACAACAGCTGCACGCTTCAGGTCTCGCTGAGCACGCAAGGAGTTATTCAGAGGCTCCCTAGCCGCAGGAACACATCGCCGTCGGCGCGGTAATCAGTTTCGAGTACCGAGTTACGAGAAGCGAAAACCTTCAAACAGTTCAGTCTGTGAACGTCAGCGGTCTTCCGCATAACGCGCCAGCAACCATTCCCCCGCTGGACGGGCACGCCATCCTTCGATCCGGGCCTGCAGCGCCGAGGGTAACGAACCTTCCTCAAACAGATCCCACGGCGAGCCCCTGGGGCTGACCAGCGGAGCCAACATGCTGGCAGCGGCGATGTCCGCCAGGCTGAAACGGCCCCCCACCAGATAACGCCCATCCCCCTTGTGCAGAGTGTTTTCCAGCAACACCAGTGCCGCTTCTAGCTGCTGTTCGGAGCGCATAACTGAACCAGGGTTAATGGCATAGCCGCGACGAATCACTTCACTGACAACCGGGCCGGCCAGCCGCGTCATTGGGCCGGGTAAATCACAGTCCCCCACCAAGAGCTCCTGCACCTCCGGGCGGTCAAGAAGGTGGCCATAGGCCCAGCGCCGCACATGGGCCCCGTAGTAGTCGAACTGCTGCTCCAGCTCAATCACTCTGGCACGCTCGTCACTGGCCCTGGGCAGCAGCGACGGCTCGGGGTAATACTTTTCCAGATAATAGGCAATCCTGGTGGAGTCACCCACCCGGCGCCTGCCATCACACAGCACGGGAACGGTATTGGTCCGCGCCAGCCATCGAGTGCGCAGCCGGTGCGCCACCGGCACCAGATTGACCGTACGGTACGACAGCCCCTTGTGGTCCAGTTGCCAGCGGGTCTTCTCGCAATAGTGGGAAATCGGAAACTGGTAAAGAATGCGCTCGCTCATAGTGGCTCTTGCTCGATAAGGCTCCTCCGCAGTCTAGCCCACCCAACACCACCGTTAGCGGCAACAGCGCCTGAGACTGCCGTCCCGCCAGCAACCCGCCCGTGCGCCCCGAAATGCCCGGCGGTGGTCGCTTTTTCAGCCCGCCTTGAGTAGCATTGCGGCCTCGAAAAATGGAGGTCTGTCATGGGTATCAAATGCGGTATCGTCGGTCTGCCCAACGTGGGCAAATCCACCCTGTTCAACGCGCTCACCAAGGCGGGGATTGATGCCGAGAACTTTCCGTTCTGCACCATTGAGCCCAACACCGGCGTAGTACCGATCCCGGACCCGCGCCTGGACAAGCTGGCCGCCATTGTCGAGCCGGAACGGGTACTGCCTGCCACCATGGAATTCGTGGACATCGCCGGTCTGGTGGCCGGGGCCTCCAAGGGTGAGGGCCTGGGCAACAAGTTTCTGGCCAATATCCGCGAAACCAATGCCATCGCCCACGTAGTGCGCTGCTTTGATGACGAGAACGTGGTGCACGTGGCCGGCAAGGTCTCCCCTCTGGATGATATTGCCGTGATCAACACCGAACTGGCCCTGGCCGACCTGGATACCGTGGAAAAATCCCATCTGCGCGCCACCAAGGCGGCCAAGGGGCAGGACAAGGACGCCAAGGGCCTGCTACCGATTCTGGAAAAGCTGCTGCCAGCCCTTAACGAGGGCGAACCGGCCCGTTCCGTGGAGCTGGATGAAGACGAGCGCAAGGCCCTGAAAAGCCTCAACCTGCTCACCCTCAAACCCACCATGTATATCGCCAACGTGGACGAGGACGGGTTCGAGAACAATGCCCTGCTGGATGCGGTACGCGAACTGGCGGAAAAAGAGAATGCCTCGGTGGTACCGATCTGCGCCAAGATCGAATCGGAAATCGCCGAGCTGGACGATGAAGAGAAAATCGACTTCCTGGCCGATCTGGGCATGGAAGAGCCGGGCCTGAACCGGGTGATCCGTGCCGGCTTCCAGCTACTGGGCCTGCAAACCTATTTCACCGCCGGCAAGAAGGAAGTGCGGGCCTGGACCGTCAAGGTCGGCGCCACCGCCCCCCAGGCCGCCGGCGTGATCCACACGGATTTCGAGAAAGGCTTCATCCGCGCCGAGGTCACCGCCTACGACGACTACATCGAACACAACGGCGAAGCCGGCGCCAAGGATGCCGGCAAGTGGCGGCTGGAAGGCAAGGACTACATCGTCAAGGACGGGGATGTGGTGCACTTCCGGTTTAACGTATAAGAGCCGCTGGCACGCAACACGCTGCACGCGAACACGCAAAGAAAAGGCCGCCCCCTTCCGGGCGCGGCCTTTTTCTTTCGCTATTAACTATTAACTGCCTTTTCAGTCCGTGCCGCCGGCATTGACCGGCTCGAAATCCTCATCCTTCAATTCCGGCAGTTTCTCGTCGCAGCCCTGGATGCCCTGCTTCTTGAGATTGGTGCAGACACGATCCAGTTTGTTGTCCACGGCATGCATATGGTCCAGCAACAGGTGGATGGCCTCGGCCACCGGGTCGGGCATGTCGTTGCTGACGCCATAGGCCTGGAAACCGATCTTCTCGGCCATTTCCTGGCGATTCTTTTCCTTTTCTGTGCTCGGTTTGTTGACCACCCGGCCGGGAATGCCGATCACGGTGGCGCCTTCCGGCACTTCCTTGGTAACCACGGAATTGGAGCCGATCTTGGCGTTCTTGTGCACGGTGAACGGCCCCAGCACTTTGGCGCCGGCCCCCACCACCACACCGTCTTCCAGGGTCGGGTGGCGCTTGCCCTTGTTCCAGCTGGTGCCGCCCAGGGTAACGCCGTGGTACAGGGTCACGTCGTCGCCGATCTCCGCCGTTTCACCGATCACCACCCCCATGCCGTGATCGATGAAGAAACGCCGCCCGATTTTGGCGCCAGGATGGATCTCGATACCAGTGAGCCAGCGTGCGAAGGTGGAAACCAGCCGTGCCAGCTGCTTGAAGTTACGCTGCCACAGGCCGTGTGCCAGACGGTGGAAAAGCACCGCATGCAGACCCGGATAGTTGAACAGGACTTCCAGTGTATTGCGCGCCGCCGGGTCCCGGTGGAATACCGATGCAATGTCCTCGCGTACTCGATCAAACATAGATACCTCGTCTTGGGCATGGCCGATTTGGATGGCACAAGCAGCCCCTTGTTACTGCCCTTCCTCGCGCTGCATTTTCTTTTCCAGCGCCACCAGCACGCCGCGCAAAATACTCATTTCCATTTTGTCCGGTCGGGCGCGCATAAACAAACGGCGCATGCGGGTCATTACCTGCCCGGGTTGTTCCGGATTAAGAAAACCGCTCTGCTCCATGACCCGTTCCAGATGGTCCAGAAAGCCACTGACCGCTTCGTTGGTGGCCAGCGGCTCGTCCCAGAACATTTCCGGCAGCGGCATGGTTTCACGGCGTGAACGCGCCTCGCGCAGATCGAAATCCTCCCCCAGCAGCGCCAGGCGCAGCTCGTAACTGATCAGTTGCACCGCCGACGCCACGTTCAGAACCCCGTATTCCGGGTTGGTGGGCACACTCACGTGCAGGTTGCAGCGGCGCAGCTCATCGTTGGTGAGCCCCCGGTCCTCGCGGCCAAACAACACCGCAATACGGCTGTCATCCGGCTCATGGGACAATTGCGCCGCCAGCTGGCGCGGGGTCAGACAGGGCCAGGGAATACGGCGCTGACGGGCGCTGGTGCCGATCACCAGGGTGGCGCCCTCCAGGGCTTCATCCAGCGTCTCGCAGACGCGGGCCGTCTCCAGCACGTCACCGGCGCCAGAGGCACGGGCCGTGGCCTCCACACTGGGGTAGGACTGGGGCTGCACCAGGCGCAGGTCCGACAGGCCCATGGTCTTCATGGCCCGGGCGGCGGCACCGATGTTGCCTGGGTGGGTGGTTTCCACCATTACAATGCGGACATTTTCAAGCATTTCGCAGGTCTCGCCAGAAAAGGCCGCAATGTTATCATGACCGCTGCCCAGAACGCCCGAGCTCTGCTACAATCCGCGCCCCGGTCGGCCCCACCCTCCGGCGTTCTTTGACAGCCCGAACTTTTTTGAGGACAGATGCATGCATGCGCCGCAAGTGAATATCGCCCTGCGAGCCGCCCGTCAGGCGGGCAACCTGATTCGACGCGCTGCGGAAAGCAGTGACCCGGTGTCTGTCAGCAAAAAGGGCATGAACGACTTTGTCACCGAGGTGGATCGCGCCGCCGAAAACCGCATCATCGAGGTCATCCGCAAGGCCTATCCGGACCACGGCATCCTCGCCGAGGAATCCGGCATCCTCGAAGGCAAGGGCGAAGGCGCCGACTACCAATGGGTGATTGACCCGTTGGACGGCACCACCAACTTTATTCACAGCTTCCCGCAGTTCTGTGTCTCCATTGCCCTGAAATACAAGGGCAAGGTCGAGCACGCCGTGATCTACGATCCCAACCGGGATGAGGAATTCACCGCCAGCCGTGGCCGTGGCGCCGCCCTCAATGGCCGCCGCATTCGCTGCACCAACCGCCCCGGCCTGGATGGCTGCCTGATCGGCACCGGCTTTCCCTTCCGCAAGGACCAGGCTCCGCACATGGACGCCTACCTGGGCATGTTCGCGGATATTGCCGCCGCCACCGCCGGCCTGCGCCGCCCCGGTTCCGCAGCCCTGGACCTGGCCTGGCTGGCCGCCGGCCGTCTGGATGGCTTCTTCGAATTCGGTCTGGCTGAATGGGATATCGCCGCCGGCGCCCTGCTGATCACCGAAGCCGGCGGCCTGGTCGGCGACCTGAGTGGTGGCCACAAGTACCTGGAAAGCGGTGGCATCGTGGCCGGCAGCCCGAAAGTATTCAAAGGCCTGCTGCAGAAAATCAAACCGCATCTGACCGGCACCCTGAAGCGCTAACAGCAGCGACAAGCCTCAAGCTACAAGCTTCAACGCGGCTCGAGCCCAGTGCCAATCAGCACCGCTTGAGCCGCGCCGCACTGTCACCTCCTCTTCCACAACACCCTGAATCGCGGAGCCATACCTGCACGCTATGGCCAACCTCTCCCCGTGTTGAAGGTTGTAAGCTTGCCGCAGATTTCCTTAGACCCCGAATCGATTTTTTTGCCTTCGGCATGGACATCTGGCTGCCCTTTGCTAGCGTAAGAAGCAACACAGTGCAAAACGCCGAGGAGATGTCCCATGAGTGTGGTTTCCCTGTCTGATAACGCCCTGTTCCGTCAGCAGTGCTATATCAACGGCCAGTGGTGCGATGCGGACGACGGCGCCACCCTGACCGTGGACAATCCGGCCACTGGCGACACCTTGGGCACCGCCCCGCGTATGGCAGAGGCCGAAACCCGCCGGGCCATCGATGCCGCCAACGCGGCCTTCCCCGCCTGGCGGGACAAGACCGCCGCAGAGCGCGCCACCCTGCTGGAAGCCTGGTATGGCCTGATGATGGAAAATCAGGAGGACCTGGGCCGGCTGATGACCCTGGAGCAAGGCAAACCACTGGCCGAGGCCAAGGGCGAGATCGCCTACGCCGCCTCTTTCCTCAAATGGTTCGCCGAAGAAGCCCGCCGGGCCTATGGCGATACCATCCCCGGTGCCCGCCCCGGTCAACGCATCGTGGTGATCAAGCAGCCCATCGGTGTCACCGCTGCCATTACTCCCTGGAACTTCCCCTCGTCCATGATCACCCGCAAGGCAGGCGCCGCCCTAGCCGCCGGCTGTCCCATGGTGGTCAAACCCGCCAGCGCCACCCCCTATTCCGCGCTGGCCCTGGCGGAACTAGCCGAACGGGCCGGCATCCCCGCCGGTGTGTTCAACGTGATCACAGGCAGTGCCGGCGCCATTTCCACGGCGCTGACCGACTCCCCCATTGTGCGCAAGCTGAGCTTCACCGGTTCCACGGAAGTGGGCAGCAAGCTGATGGCCCAGTGCGCCCAACACATCCAGAAGGTATCGCTGGAACTGGGTGGTAATGCGCCCTTTATCGTCTTTGACGACGCCAACCTGGACAAGGCCGTGGAAGGCGCCATGGCCAGCAAGTTCCGCAACACCGGCCAGACCTGCGTGTGCGTAAACCGCTTCCTGGTACAGGACAAGATTCACGATGCCTTCGTGGAAAAGCTGAAAAATGCCATTGAGGCCATGAAGGTGGGCGACGGCCTGGAAGAAGGCGTTACCCAGGCGGCGCTGATCAACCAGGGCGCTGCCGACAAGGTTATGGAACATCTGGAAGATGCCGTGGGCAAGGGCGCCAAGGTGATCACCGGTGGCCAGCGCCACGAGCGTGGCGGCAGTTTTGTGCAACCGACCCTGATCACCGGTGTGACCACCGACGCCCAGCTCTGCCAGGAAGAAACCTTTGGCCCCCTGGCAGCGGTGATCCCCTTCAGCACCGAAGAGGAAGCTATCCGCATCGCCAACGATACCCCCTACGGGCTGGCGGCCTATTTCTACAGTGACAACATCCACCGCTGCTGGCGTGTGGCCGAAGCACTGGAAAGCGGTATGGTGGGAGTCAACGAAGGCCTCATCTCCAACGCCGCCGCCCCCTTCGGCGGGGTCAAGGAATCCGGCCTGGGCCGGGAAGGGTCTCACCAGGGCATGGACGAATACCTGGAAGAGAAATACCTATGCATGGGTAGCTAACAAGAGCTACAAGCTTCAAGCCACAAGCTGCAACGCGACTCACCGCTTGCAGGAGTCGGAACGCTTTACTTCCGCGCAACAGGCTTGATTCGCGGGCACGGCATTGCTGCTACTGCCACGACAGCCCGTGTTGCAGCTTGAAGCTTGTGGCTTGCAGCTGAACAGGAGTTACGGATGACGCAAACGCTGAACATCGCGCTGCTGCCAGGCGACGGCATTGGCCCGGAAGTCATGGCCGTGGCCGAAACGGTGCTTGCCCTGCTGATCCAGCGCTATCAGCTACCCCTGGGCTACACCTCCTTCGACTGGCCGTCCCATGCCTGGTACCAGCAGCATGGCGCCATGATGCCCGAAGACGGCGTGGATCGGCTCCGTGATTTCGATGCCATCCTGCTGGGCGCCCTGGGCGATCCCGGCCCGCTGGACCAGCCCGACCGCTTTGTGCTGTCCGACAGCCTGTCCCTGGCGCCCCTGCTGGCCCTGCGCAAGCAACTGGACCTGTGGGCCTGCGAACGCCCGGCCCGCTGGATTCCCGGCGCTGCCCAGTATCTGGCCGACCCCCGCGCCAATGATGTGGACATGCTGGTCATCCGCGAAAACAGCGAGGGCGAATACAGCAATCAGGGCGGCAGGCTGCGCCCCGGCACCGACCGGGAAGTGGCCACCCAGGTAGAGGTCTTTACCGCCGCTGCCACCGAACGCCTCATTCGCCATGCTTTCGAGCGAGCCCGGCAACGCGCCGCCCAGCGCCAAACTCCCCGGCATTTCAAGGGCAACAAGACCGCCCAGGTCTGTCTGATCACCAAGCGCAACGCCCAGCCCTTCTGGGGTGACCTGTATACGGAAACCTTTGCCCGCATTGCCGCCGACTACCCGGACGTGGACACCCACCACGAGTTGGTGGATGCCGCCTGCATGAAATTCGTACAGTGCCCCTGGCGGTTCGATGTGGTGGTGGCCAGCAACCTGCACGGTGACATTCTCACCGACCTGGCTGCCGTGCTCTGCGGCGGCCCGGGGCTGGCTCCCTCGGCCAACCTGAATCCCGCCGACCCGGCCATTCCCGGCCTGTTCGAACCGGTGCATGGCAGTGCCCCGGATATTGTCGGGCAGAACCTGGCCGACCCCAGGGCCACTCTGCTCAGCTTGGCCATGCTGCTGGATTATCTGGCCCCCAGCCACCCCGCCATCGGCACGGCGGCACAACATCTGCATGATCTGGTTGAAGCGGATCTGCAACAGCCCTTCCCGGGAACCCGGGAAGCCGGGCAACGACTGAGTCAGGCGCTGGCCGGTTCCTGAACCCGGCCAGCCAACACCACGGAAAGGAGGCGCCATGAGTCATCTATCCCCCCTGCTGGTGCAGTCCAGCGGCATTTGTGCAGAGCGCGGCGAAGGGAGCTGGCTCTACGACAAGGACGGCAACCGCTGGCTGGACTTCACCTCCGGCATCGGTGTCACCGCCACCGGCCACTGCCACCCGCGCGTGGTGGCTGCCGCCCAGGAGCAGGTGGCCAAGCTGGTCCACGCCCAGTACGCCACCGTCAGCCACCCCAACATGCTGGCGCTCACCGACCGGCTCTACGAACACCTGCCGGACGGGCTGGACGCGGTGGCCTTTTCCAACTCTGGCAGCGAATCCGTGGAGGCGGCCATCCGTCTGGCCCGCCAGACCACCGGCCGCACCAACCTGATCGCCTTCCGGGGCGGCTTCCACGGCCGCACCCTGGGCGCTGCTTCGCTGACCACCTCCACCAGCAAGGTGCGCACCGGCTGGCAACCGTTGATGGCCGGGGTCAGCATTGCCCCCTTCCCCCATGCCTATCGCTACCGGCAGGACATGGCCCCGTGCGTGGACGACTGCCTGCACGAGCTGGACCATATCTTCGCCACCGAATGCAATCCGGCGGACACCGCCGCCATCATCATCGAACCGGTGCAGGGTGAATACGGCTACTACCCTGCCGATGCGGCCTTCATGCAGGGGCTGCGCGAGCGCTGTGACAAGCATGGCATCCTGCTCATCGCCGACGAAATCCAGGCCGGCTACGGCCGTACCGGCAAGTTCTGGAGCCACGAGCACTTCGGTGCCCGGCCGGACATCATCATCACCGCCAAGGGCCTGGCCAGCGGCTATCCGCTGTCTGCCATCGCCGCCAGCAAGGAGCTGATGAGCCACGGCTACCCCGGCTCCCAGGGCGGCACCTACGGGGCCAATGCCGTGGCCTGCGCCGCCGCCCTGGCCACCTTGGATGTGATTGAGGACGAACAACTGGTCAACCGGGCGGACAAGCTCGGCAAGGAGCTGCTTGCTCACCTGCAGGGCCTGCAACAGGAGCACGACTGCATTGACGACATCCGCGGCATGGGGCTGATGCTGGGGCTGGAAATTGTCAGCGCCCCCCATCAACCGGATGGCGAGCGGGCCGCGAAACTTCTCAAGCACTGCGAAGCCAACGGCCTGCTGATGCTGCGCTGCGGCAGCAATGGCCAGGTCGTCCGCTGGCTGCCACCACTGACCGTGAGCGAAGCGGAAATCGAACAGGCGGTGGACCTGTTTGCCACCGCGTTGAAGGAAACGTAAGCAGTGGCAAGCTGCAACACGGACCAATCACGGAGTAACGGCTATGCAGTGCCCGCGCTCCTTGCGTCCGTGCGCGGCGAAAACACCTTCGCCACCCGAATCATCAAACGCGTTGTAGCTTGAGGCTGAAGCTGAACCAAAGGAGGCCCGATGACCGACACCACCATCACCGTACTGCTGGCCGAAGACGAACCCAGCCTGCCGGGGCTGGATGCCCTGCATGACCTGGCCCGTGTCCGCGAGGCACGGACGCCGGAGGAACTGGAGGCGGCACTGCCGGACACCGAGGTGCTGGTGGTCACGGATTTTCGCACCGACCTGCTGGAAGCCGTCTGGCCGGCGGACTGCCCGGTGCGCTGGGTGCATGCCACCAGCGCCGGGGTGGATGCGTTGATGATCGACCCGATTAAAAACAGCGACATCGTGGTTACCAATGCCCGTGGCATCTTCGACCGGGGGATCGCCGAGTACGTCCTCGGCGCGCTGCTGATGTTCGCCAAGGATAGCCTCACCAACCTGGCACTGATGCGCGAACACCGCTGGCAGCATCGCGAAACCCGCCTGCTGCGGGGCAGTAACGCCGTGGTGGTCGGCGCCGGCTCCATTGGCCGGGAAGTGGCCACCCTGCTGCGGGCGCTGGGGATGACGGTGATCGGCACCGCCCGCAACGCCCGCACCGATACCGCCTTCGACCGGGTCCACCGGCAGCAGGACCTGCCTGCCCTGCTGGGTGATGCGGATTACGTGGTCATCACCGCCCCGCTGACAGCGGACACCGAAGGCCTGTTCGACGCGGCCCAGTTTCGGCGCATGAAACCCGGGGCGGTGCTGGTCAACGTGGGGCGCGGCCCCATCGTGCGCACCGATGCCCTGTTACAGGCCTTGCAGCATGGCCGCCTGGCCGGGGCCGCCCTGGATGTGTTTGAAGAAGAACCCCTGCCCCGGGACCACCCCCTGTGGGACCAGCCCAATGTCATGATCTCCGCCCATATGGCCGGGGACTTCATCGGCTGGCGGGCCGCCCTGGGGCAACAATTTGTCGATAACTTTCAGCGCTGGCGACGGGGGCAGCCCCTGGTCAACCCGGTCAGCAAGGAACATGGCTATGTGACTAACGCCGGACGCTGATGCCCCGTCACGGCAGGCATCCGGCAACCGGCATCTGGCGTCAATCAGGAGGATCGTCGATGAGCAAGGAACTACTGACCATGAGCGCCCAGGCGCTCAAAGCCGCCTACCAGACGGGCGCCCTGTCCCCTGTGGAGGTCTGCACAGCCCTGCTGGACCACATTGAGAAACATGACAATGCTCTCAATGCCTGGTGCCTGATTGACCGGGACACGACCTTGCAGTGGGCCCGGGATGCGGAGCAGCGCTACCGCAACGGTACGGCAGAAGGTCTGCTCGATGGCGTCCCGGTGGCGGTGAAGGATGTGTTCCTGACGCCCATGTGGCCAACCCGAAAGGGCTCGAAAACCATCGACCCGGACACCACCCTGAACAAGCGCTCCCCCGCCGTGGCCGCTCTGGAGCGCCATGGCTATGTGCCGCTGGGCAAGACCACCACACCGGAATTCGGCTGGAAAGGGGTCACCGACAGCCCGCTTTGCGGCCCCACCAACAACCCCTGGGACCCGACCCGAACCGCTGGCGGCAGCAGTGGCGGCAGTTCAGCGGCGGTCTCCGCCGGCATGGCCCCCCTGGCGCTGGGCACCGATGCCGGCGGCTCCATCCGCATCCCTGCCAGCTTCTGCGGCATTGTCGGTCACAAGCCCACCTTCAGCGAGGTGCCCCACTGGCCGGCCAGCCCGTTCGGCACCCTGGCCCATGCGGGCCCCATGACTCGCACCGTGGCCGACGCCGCCCTGATGATGAATGTGCTGACGGAAGCCGACCCGCGCGACAGCCTGGCGGCCCCGCGCCGGCATGTGGATTATCTGGCCGCCCTGAACCAGCCCATGAAAGGCCTGAAGATCGCCCTGAGCACCACCCTGGGCTACGTGGATGTCCCCGCAGAGATTGAACAGGCCACCCAGGAAGCCGCCCGGGTGTTCGAGGCCCTGGGCGCCACCGTCACCGAAGCGGACCCGGGCTTCAGCAACCCGCTGGCGGCCTTCAGCCACCTGTTCTACAGCGGGGCCGCCAACGCCATGCGCGACCTGGGGGATCGCCAACGGGCCCAGATGGACCCGGCGCTGGTGGAAGTGGCCAGCAAGGCGGAAAAGCTCAGCATGCTGGACTATCTGGGCGCCATGAACGAACGCATGGCGGTGAGCGAGCGCATGGCCCTGTTCCACACCCGGTACGACCTGCTGATTACCCCCACCATGCCGCTGGAGGCCTTCGACACCAACCGGGAAGTGCCGGTGGACTGGCCCAGCACCCGCTGGCCCACCTGGACGCCTTTTACCTACCCGTTCAACCTGACCGGGCAGCCGGCGCTGTCCATTCCCATGGGGCTTACCGCCAATGGCCTGCCCATGGGCCTGCAAATCGTTGGCGCCCGGTTCGACGATGCCCGGGTACTGGCCGCCGGCCACGCTTTCGAACAGGCGCAGCCGTTTACCCGGTTGCCACCGTTGTTGAAGGAATCATAAAAAAACCGTAGGGCGGAAATGGGCGTTAGCCCATCTCCGCCTTTACCCAAAGTCGGTGGCGGAGACCGGCTAACGCCGATTTCCACCCTACAAAAGAAGGAGCGGCCCATGGGCAACATCAATCTGGACACGGATTTCTACGAAAGCGAAGACCCGATCTGGAACCCGGCGCTGCTGACTATTCCGGTGCCGGGTATCCGCCGCATGGTCAACCTGGCGTCGGACCTGAACGATGTGATCCATCTGTCCATCGGCCAGCCGGATTTCAAACCACCGGACCACGTGGTCCAGGCTGCCGTGGATGCCCTTAACGCCGGCCAGACCGGCTACACCATGGATGCCGGCCTGCCCGAGCTACTGGAGGCGCTGTCGGATTATTACCGCCAGCGCTACAACCGTCCGCTGGTGCCGGAAAACCTGATGATCACCACCGGCGCCACCGAGGCCATCTACCTGGCACTCACCGCCACCTCGGCCCCGGGGCGGGAATTTATCGTGCCGGACCCGTCCTTCATGCTCTACGGGCCGCTGATCCGCATGAACGGCGGCACCGTCACCACCATCCCCACCCGGGCGGAAAACAATCACCAACTGGACCCACAGGAAGTCATTGATGCCATGGGGCCGAACACCTTCGCGGTGATTCTCAACTCGCCCAGCAACCCCACCGGCACGCTCTACCCCCGGGAAACCGTGGAAGCCATTGTGGAAGAAGCCGCCTATCGCGGCATCCATGTGATCAGCGACGAGGTCTATGACCACCTGATCTACGACGGCAAGGAGTACCCCAGCGTGCTGTCGTGCTGTTCCGACCTGGACCATGTGATGGTGATCAGCAGCTTCTCGAAAACCTTTTCCATGGCCGGCATGCGTATCGGCTGGCTGATTGGCAGCCAGGGGGCCATCAAGAAGCTGCGCCGCTACCACATGTTCACCACCACCGTGGCCAACACCCCCTGCCAGTGGGCGGGCGTGGCCGCCCTGCGTGGCAGCCGGCAGTTCATCGACAGCATGGTGGAGGAGTACCAGAAACGCCGGGACCGGCTGGTGGAACTGGTGACACAGACACCCCACCTGACCAGTTACCGGCCAGACGGCGCCTTCTACCTGTTTCCGTCACTGCCGGAAGGCGTGGATGGCGCCAACGTGGCCCTGAAACTGCTGCGCGAAACCGGGGTATGCACCATTCCCGGTGATACCTTTGGGGAGGCAGGCAGGAATGCGTTGCGTATCAGTTATTCCACCTCGCTGGACCAGATCGAGGAAGCCTTCGAGCGGATCATTCCGTGGATGAAAAAACAGAACTTCAGTTGAGGGGGGAGCCCCTGTTGCAGGAGCTGTCTCTCGGACGGCGAATTCCCCATCGCGCCGGAATGTCGCCGTCCGAGAGACGGCTCCTACAGGGAGACGGGGTTTATTCTTTCTGCGTTTCCGCCTGCGCCAGCTCGGCTTCCAGATCCGAGAACATCTGCTGGACCATCGGCATCACCTGCTGCATCTGCCGCTGTGACATCTGCACGGATTCGGCCATCACCTGGGGCATTTTCTTCATGATCGCCTTACCGGATTCCGACTGATAAAAGTCCGCCATGTCCTCCAGCTCCTTGAGAGTGAAGGTGCGCTGGTAAAGCCCCAGCATATTGTTTTCCATGGCTTCCCAGTTGAGGCCATCTTCCAGGATGGTCTGCACACGCTTCTGGTACCGCTTGAGCATGGCCTGATCGTCCGCCGGAATATTGGCCGTCAGCGCCTGATCCGTCATGCCCTCGATCTGCTTGCGCGCTTCGGTAAAAATCGCCTTGGCGTTACTGGCATCGAGCACGTCCTGCGCCGCTGCCTTTTTCTCTGCCTCGTCCGCCGCCATGGCAGCCATGGAAACCAGCGATAGCAGCAGCACCGTCATTATTTTTTTCATAGCCCTCTCCTCGTATCACGACGGCCGCACCGCCCGTTTGCAAACAACAAGGCCGCGAATCTCGCGGCCTTGTCACTATCAATTATCCATTGGCAACTATCAATTGCCGTTATGGCATCTCGTCCACTTCTTCCGGCTCCGGAATCATGAAGTCTTCCTTGCTCACCTTCATCATGAACAGGATATTGCTGACCACATAAATGGACGAATAGGTACCGACCAGCACCCCCACCAGCAGTGCTTCGGAGAACGAGCGCATGACTTCGCCACCGAAGAAATACAGCGCCACCAGTACCAGCAAGGTGGTCATAGAGGTATTGACGGTCCGGCTGAAGGTCTGGTTGACCGCGCCATTGATGATAGCTTCCGGATCGGTCTGGCGGGAATTGCGGAAGTCTTCGCGGATACGGTCCGCCACCACGATGGAGTCGTTGAGGGAGTAACCGATCAGGGCCAGCACCGCCGCCAGCACCGTCAGGTCAAACGGCCACTGCACCAGCGAGAAGATTCCCAATACGATAATTACATCGTGGAACAGGGCCACCACCGTGGCCACGCCGAACTTGTTGGAAAACCGGAACCAGACGTAAATCATCATCAGGCCCAGCGCCAACAGCATGGCGGTGCCGGATTCATCGCGCAGTTCGTCACCCACCTGGGGGCCGACAAACTCCACCTTGAGCAATTCCAGCTCCGGATTATCTGCCTTCAGTGCGTCATAGACCGACTGACCGACTTTGTCCGCATCGGCACCGTCTCTCGGTGCCACCCGGATATTGACCTCCTTGGGTGAACCATAGTGCTGTACCACCGCATCGCCGAAGCCGGCCTGGGCCAGATCGTCACGAACCACGGACAGGGTCACGTCCTGCGGGCTTTTTACCACCACGGTGGTACCACCGGTGAAATCCAGACCCAGGTTCAAGCCGCGGGTCACCAGCAGGACCACCGAGGCAATCACCAGCAGCAGGGACAGGATGCCCAGCGGCTTGCGGGCCCCCATGAAATTGATGTTTCTGGTTGCTTTGCTCATCGCCATTACTGCCTTAAATACTCAGTTTGCTCGGCGCGCGGGCACCGCGACCGTAGATCATTTCCACCATGGCCCGGGTACCGATGATAGCCGTGAACATGGAGGTGAGAATGCCGATGAACAGGGTCACCGCAAAACCCTGCACCGAACCGGTACCGGCCGCGAACAGGATCACCGCCACAATCAGGGTGGTGATATTGGCATCCAGAATGGTGGTAAAGGCACGGCCGTAGCCCTCTTCAATGGCCTGGCGCGGGGCCAGCCCACGACGCAGATCTTCCTTCACCCGCTCGAAGATCAGCACGTTGGCATCCACGGCCATCCCCACGGTCAGCACGATACCGGCAATACCCGGCAGGGTCAGGGTGGCACCGGGAATCAGGGACATGATGCCGATAATGATCACCAGGTTGCCCAACAGGGCCACATTGGCGACCAGCCCGAACAGCTTGTACCAGACCGCCATGAAAACCAGCACCAGGGCCAGGCCCAGCGCCATGGACTTGAGCCCGGCTTCGATGTTTTCCGCCCCCAGGCTCGGGCCCACGGTGCGCTCTTCCACGATGCTCACCGGCGCGGCCAGGGAACCGGCGCGCAGCAGCAGGGCCAACTCGGAGGCTTCCGCCGGGTTGTCCAGACCGGTGATACGGAAACGACTACCCAGGGTGTCCTGAATGGTGGCCACGTTGATCACGTACTTGTCGGTGGTACTGATCATCTTGTCCACGGTATTGCCGTCTTCATCGGTGACCTTCTTCACGTCGGTCTTGGTTTCGATGAAGAGCACGCCCATGGGGTTGCCCACATTCTTGCCAGTAACGCGCTGCATGCGACGGGCGCCGTCGGAATCCAGGGTTACGTTGACTTCCGGTGAACCACTCTGCTGGTCGAAGCCCATCTTGGCATCAATCACCTGATCACCGGTGGCGATCTTGGATTTGTTCATAGCCACGATGCGGCCTGCCTGCCCCTTGAAGGGGTAGAACTCCACCCCGGGAGGCGCCATACCGGTACGCAGTCGCGCCGCCGACACACTGTTGTCCACCAGCCGGAATTCCAGAGTCGCGGTCCGGCCCAGGATACGACGGGCCTGAGAGGCGTCCTGAATCCCCGGCAGTTGCACCACGATGCGGTCCGCCCCCTGACGCTGCACCACGGCTTCCGCCACGCCCAGCTCGTTGACCCGCTTGTTCAGGGCGGTGCGGTTCTGGTCCACCGCGTAATCCTGCATTTCCTTCAGGGCGGTTTCATTGAGGGTCAGCACCACTTCCGGACTGTCACCGGCCGGGCGCATGGTGAACTTGTCCAGGGCTTGGCGCAGCGGAGCGCGGGCGGCATCGGCAGCCACCTGATCGGCAAAGGTCACGGTCAGGGTAGTGTCGTCCACGTCCACATTACGGTAGCGAACCCCGGCATCACGCAGGGTCAGTTTGGCATTACCCGCCCAGGCTTCCATGCGACTTTCCACCACGGCGTTCATGTCCACCTGCAGCAGGAAGTGCACCCCGCCGCGCAGGTCCAGCCCCAGGTTCATGGGGCTGGCGCCCAGGGAGCGCAGCCAGTCCGGCGTGGTTTCCGCCAGGTTCAGGGCCACCACATAGTTTTCACCCAGCTCGGCGGCGGCCACGTCGCGGGCGCGAAGCTGCGCTTCGGTGTCATTGGTGCGCACCAACAGGGAGGTGCCGACACTTTCACCGGGACCATGGGAAATACCGGCGTCATCCAGGGCGCTCAGCACCCGCTGGCGAGCCATCTCCGACACTTCACCACCGGCCTCGGCGTGGCTGATCTGAATGGCCGGGGCGTCAGGGTACAGGTTGGGAAGCGCATAAAGGCCGCAAACAATCAGGGCAGCCATGAGCAGGAAAAATTTCCAGCGAGGGTAGCGGGTCATAGTTCTTTCCGGTGTTGCCGGTCCTTTTTTTAACAGTAAACGAAAAGCCAACGGGGCTTTTCCTGGCCACCCTTACCGCAAGGTGGCTTTCAGCAGCAGTAAAAAGCCCCGCTCGGGACGGGGCTGATTACTCTTAGATGGACTTGATAGTGCCCTTGGGCAGAGTGGCCTGAACGCTGTTTTTCTGCAGCTTGATTTCCAGGTTGTTGCTGATTTCCACCACCACGAAATCATCGGTGACCTTGGTGATCTTGCCGAGAATACCGCCACTGGTCACCACTTCGTCACCCTTGCTCAGGTTCTGCATCAGGTTCTTGTGTTCCTTGGCACGCTTCTGCTGCGGACGAATCAGGAAGAAATAGAACACCACCATCATCACCACCAGCATGATCAGCTCGACACCACCGGGGCCGGCGGGCGCCGCCTGGGCGTAGGCCGGGGAAATCAGGGCAGTAGCCAGCAGGGCCAGCAAGGAACGCATTGCGATTGTCATTGATTACTCCAGTTTCCAATAAACTACAGCGCCGGCGTTGTCTGGCCGCGCGCCGCGTAGAAGTCGTCCACAAAGGCGGACAATGTACCCCCTTCAATGGCCCCCCGCAATCCAGCCATCAGGCGCTGATAGTGGCGCAGGTTATGGATGGTATTGAGCTGGGAGCCCAGCATTTCATTGCAGCGATCCAGATGGTGCAGGTAGCTGCGCGAGAAGTGCTGGCAGGTATAACAGTCACAATCCGCCTCCAGCGGAGACAGATCGTGACGGTGCCGGGCGTTGCGGATCTTCACCACGCCTTCGGCGGTAAACAGGTGGCCGTTGCGAGCATTGCGGGTGGGCATCACGCAGTCAAACATGTCCACCCCGCGACGCACCGCTTCCACGATATCTTCCGGCTTGCCCACACCCATCAGGTAGCGGGGCCGATCTTCGGGCATGTGCGGCGCAATGGCACCCAGGGTACGGAGCATTTCCTCCTGGGGTTCACCCACACTGAGACCACCGATGGCATAGCCATCGAAGCCGATATCCACCAGCCCCGCCAGGGAGTCACGGCGCAGGTTGTCGTACATGCCGCCCTGAACAATGCCGAAGCAGGCGGCGTCATTACCTTCGTGGGCCTCTTTGGAGCGCTTTGCCCAGCGCAGCGACAGCTCCATGGACTCGCGGGCCTGCTGCTCGGTGGCCGGGAACGGGGTGCATTCGTCGAAAATCATGCAGATGTCGCTGCCCAGGGCGCGCTGCACCTGCATGGCCTTCTCCGGGCTGAGTTCGACCCGGTCGCCGTTGATGGGGTTCTTGAACACCACCCCTTGCTCGGAAATCTTGCGCAGTTCACCCAGGCTGAACACCTGAAAACCGCCTGAATCGGTCAGAATCGGCTTGTCCCACTGCATGAAGCCATGCAGGGAGCCGTGGGCCTCGATAATCTCGGTGCCCGGGCGAAGCATCAGGTGGAAGGTATTACCCAGGCAGATCTCCGCCCCGGTGTCCTTCAGGTCTTTCGGCAGCATGCTCTTGACCGTGCCGTAGGTGCCCACCGGCATAAAGGCAGGGGTCTCGATGGTGCCCCGAGGGAAGGTAATCCGGCCACGGCGGGCAGCGCCGTCGGTGGTATTGAGCTGGAAGGTCATTCGGGACATGGAAAAGAACTCGCTTGCACGCGGCACGCTTCACGCATGCACGCTGAAGAATAACGCTTGCACGCAACACGCTCCACGCCTGCACACACACCAGAAGAGAAACTCAGCATTAGACATCACTCCGGTTTTTAGCGTGGTGCGTGTCGCGTGGTGCGTGCTGCGTTCCCTCAATCAACATCGCATCGCCGTAACTGAAGAACCGGTACCCAGCCT
>JAKSCQ010000164.1 GCA_022360555.1 Pseudomonadales bacterium | reverse complement strand
GCGGACCAACTGCACGCGGTTTTCCTTCGCTCGCCCATGGGACATGCCGAGATCCGCGCCATCGACACGACGGACGCGTTAGCGGCTCCGGGCGTGCGGGGCATCTTCACCAACCGCGATCTGGAATCGCTCGGCCCCCTGCCCTGCCTGAACGCGCCGGTGGATCGGCATGGCGACGGCCCGGTCAAACCGCCGCGCCATATTCTCGCGACCGGCCGCGTCCGGCATGTCGGCGAACCGATCGCGCTGGTCGTTGCCGACAGCCTCGAACAGGCGCTCGACGCGAACGAGCGGATCGGCCTCGATCTCGACCCGCTCCCGGCCGTGACCGACGTCGCCAGAGCCATGGATGCGGACGCGCCGGTAATCTGGCCGGAAGCGCCGCACAATGTCGCCTTGGACTGGGATTCCGGCGACGCCGAGGCCGTGGCGGCCGCCTTCGCGCGGGCGGACCACGTGGTGCGGCTGCGCACCGACAACAACCGGCTCGCCGTGTGCGCCATGGAGCCCCGCGCGGCGCTGGCCGCCTACGACGCCGCGTCGGGGCGCTTCACGCTCCACACCGGCTCGCAAGGCGTCAACGCCATGCGCGACGGGTTGGCGAGCCACATCCTGAAGATCGATCCGGAAAATCTGCGCGTCGTTTCCGAGAATGTCGGCGGCGGGTTCGGCATGAAGACTCAGCCCTATCCCGAATACCCCGCCCTGCTGTTCGCCGCCCGCCAGCTCGGCCGGCCCGTGAAATGGGTCGCGACCCGCAGCGAGAGCTTCCTCAGCGACAACCATGCGCGCGACGGCGTGATCGAAGGGGCGCTGGCGCTCGACGCAAACGGCCGGTTTCTTGCGCTGCAGGTAACGGCCCTGACCAGCATGGGCGCCTATCTGTCGGCCAGCGGGGTCGGCATCGCCACTCGCAACATGGCGTGGTGTCTCGCCGGCGTCTACAAGACCCCGGCCATCCACGTCAGCGTCAAATGCCTCTTCACCAACACCGCGCCGACCGGTCCGTATCGCGGCGCCGGCCGGCCCGAGGCGAGCTTCATCCTCGAGCGGCTCGTGGATCAGGCGGCCGCCGAGTTG
>JAKSCQ010000017.1 GCA_022360555.1 Pseudomonadales bacterium | reverse complement strand
GTGAAGACCGAGTGCATGACCTTCTCGGCGGTCTTGCGGGTGATGCGCCGCTCGCTGAGGGCCTTCAGCCGGTACATGAAGTCATCCCAGGCGGAGACGGAGATCCCCAGCTGTTTCTTGACGGCCTGGGCATCGAAAGTGGTGTTGTGGCGGACCTTAACCGCCTGGCCGGCGCCATTGAGAGCTACCGCCAAGGTGTTGTTACACACCACTCGGATGCTGGTGAACTGGGCAGTGGTCGCCAAGGTACCGTCACAGGCGGTGGCCAGCAGCACATAGCCGTTGGTCTGGTCATTGCCAGCCAAAGAACCTGTTTGCCCGGTGCGGGCCAGCGCCCACAACTTGCGGCCACCTTTAAGAACGCCAGCAGTTTCCAGCTCAAAACCAGAGCGCTCGGTGAGATCCCGGTAGAACTCCAGGATCTGCCGGGGTTGAACCACCTTGAAGCGGTTACTCACTACCGAAAGAGGCGCCTGATTGTCTGAGCGGAACAGAACCTTCTGATCCGGGAAGGATGAGATCTGCCCGAGAGCCCCGGCCTCGCTACTAATGAAGCGAACAGGGGTCTCACGGATCTCCCAGTCCATGCCGGCTTCCTGCATCCAGACATTGAGGGGTTGTTGGGCGGCGAGCTGGTTGCCCAGCCCGTGCCAGGGGGTACGTCCTGCATAGGCCATGCTTTCGACAAGATGTGCCATGGTAAATCTCCAAGAATAACGATGAGCCCAAAACGGGCGGCTTAACGAATGAGAAGAGGTGGTTGAGTCAGTGGTAGAGCAAAAGCCGAAGAGTGAAGGCTCAGAGCCAGCCACGCTGGGCTAAGCTGACCCACTCGGAGCGGGACACGACGAAGTGATCCAAGACCCGCACATCGATCAGGGCCAGAGCGTCCTTGAGCCGGGTAGTGATGGTGCGATCAGCCTGGGAGGGCTCACAGCACCCGGAGGGGTGGTTATGGGCAAAGATCACCGCAGCGGCATTGCAGGCCAGGGCCTGCTGTACCACCACACGGGGATACACCGCCGCGCCATCAATGGTGCCGTTGAACAAGGGCTCGAAACTGAGCACCTTATGCTTGTTGTTGAGGAAGATGGCCGCGAAGACCTCGTTCTTCTCCTGGGCCAGGGCCATCTGCAGGAACTGGGCGACATCGGTGGGCGCAGTGAGCGCCTCCCGACCGGTCAGCTCATCCAGAAGAATAGTGGCCGCCGTACTGACAATCTCCTCGGGTTTGACGCAGCCTTGTACGTGGTACAGGCCCTGCTCGTTCTTTACGAAGGTGGGAATATCCATAAAAACTCCAAAGCGGCATAAAGAAGCCCGCACATGGCGGGCTTCGGAGTAGTGGGTAAAGGGAAGAATCGGGGTTACTCGTAATCGGGGCGGAAGCTATGTGCGCAATCCAGGCATTCCAGGTTGTCGAGATAGGTGTCGTCGAGCTTGGCGCCCAGCGCAGCACCAGCTTCACCGCCGGCAACACCTCCGGCCAGGCCACCAAACACTGCTCCGGCGATACCGCCGATAGCAGATCCGGCAGGGCCAAACGCCATGCCGACTGTCGACCCCATACGCGCACCGCTAGTAGCCATTGCAACGCCGCTGGCGGCACCAGCAATAGTGCCGACAGAGCCACCGAACTTGCGGCCATTCTGCAGAGCGACAACTCGGATAGAGCGGCAGGAAGGACATTGAATGATCATGAAACCTCCATGAGATGGGGCCAGGAAGGCCATTCCTTCCTGGCTTCATGGAGGTGATATATGTTTGAAATTATTTGGAAAGTGGGTTGAGTCAGGTCGGTCTTCTGCAGTCAGGCGCCATAGTAAGCCAAGTCTTGGAAGTCATTGAGGGGGCGTCAGCGCCGTTTTGCTGCCCTTGTATTTCGATCTTGAGCCTAGAATCAGACGGCACGGGCAGAGCATCTTGGGGCTGTGGCACTCCGCTAGGCCGCCTCAATCCGTCATCCGGCCTCATTTCGGATCTATGGAACGCGAAACTAGATAACAGGAAAAATAGATGCAATAATCCGTATTACCGAAATTGAATGCTGAGGGCCTGCCGTGAACCAAGAAGAAATCTGCCGCTTCATTTGCCAGGAGCTACCCCGGGACCGCTTGCAGAGCTTGCTGGAGAGCATTGAGGCAGCCTTTAGCAAGAGCGATAAGCACCTGAATGATACTTACCGGCATGTGCCGCTAGTTGGGCCAGGTCCCCAGTCACACCACTTCATGGTTCAGGAGGCCCTCCTAGATCTCCTTAAAGATGATGATTTTGAGGTGATTAACCGTTCGACGCGCCCAGCAGGAGGTCATTTTGCTCTGGTTCGAGCTGGGTCCATTCAGATCACAACCAGCGTCATCACGTTAGATAGGACACCGCCAATCAGGGAGGCAAAGTTCAGGCGCGATCTCCGTCAAGAGAATGAGAGGTTGCGTCAACAACACCCCGATCTATTCCAACCGTTTGTTCCCCCTTTTGGGGCAAACGAAGATTCGCTTCATGCCCTGCTGCTTCCGTACACAGCCAAGTGGACTGAACGGGACCATAGTCGCCCTCTTAGTTGTGTTATTGCTGTGCCCTATAGCGATCATCCAACCAGTTACCACTTGTGGACGGATGTCAGCCAGCTCTGGCAGTACTATGGTGAGGAAGAGGAAGCTCTTCCCGATATCGCTTATCCGAAACTGCGTGATAGGATGCGCGACGCAGAAAATCAAGACATGAACGAAGGTGACAAGGGCTGATATGAGAACAGGCGTTGAGGGCTTTCAGGGGCTGCGGTTAAAGCAGTTGCGTTCAGCTCATAGCTTGACTCTTGCTGAACTGGGAGAGCAGATTGGCCGCTCTTCCAGTACGCTGTCTGCTTGGGAAAATGGCTCGCAGCTTCCAGAAGCTGAATCCTTTGGCCGTTTGTGTCAGGTGTTTGGTGTCTCTCGACAATGGTTTCTTAAACCGCTGCCTCAGGTGAGTGAAAAGGATATACGTCCCTATTTTTTTCGCTCCCAAGCTTCTGCCCACAAGCAGGCACGTGAAAGGTCGAAGCTTTATCTGTCCTGGCTTCAAGAAGTATCTGACTTTTTCCAGGGTGCGATGGACTGGCCTCCGGTCAATATTCCAATGCTTGATGCCACTGACTGCCGTTTGATCAGTGATGAAGAGATAGAGGAAGTTGCGCGGGAGTGCCGTTTACGGTGGAAGCTGGGCACAGCTCCAATCCCTAATGTAATACAGGTGATGGAGAACGCGGGGATTATTTGTACGCGAGCCACTTTGGGGCATGTGAAAATGGATGGCGTTTCCCATGTTTCTGTTATAGACGGTCGACCTTACGTCCTGATTGCGGAGGATAAGGCGAACGCGATCCGCAGTCGCTTCGATGCTGCCCACGAATTAGGGCATATCGTGCTTCACTCTCGCATCGCGGCAAGCCAGTACGCCAAAAGTGAACTCTACAACCTATTGGAAGAGCAGGCACACCGGTTCGCTAGTGCTTTCTTGCTGCCTCCTGAGAGCTTCTCTCAAGAGGTGGTATGGCCAACTCTCGACAACCTGCTCTCGCTAAAATCCAGGTGGAGGGTATCTGTTGCCGCAATGATTGTTCGGTGCCGAGACCTTTCTCTTTTAAATGAGCAGCTTGAACTAAGGCTATGGAAAGGTCGTTCTGCTCGAAAGTGGACAAAGGGTGAGCCTGGAGATGATGCCATCCCCTTTGAGCAGCCCAAGCTGATGATGCGTGGCGTCCACCTCTTGGTAGATAACGGGGTTTTTGATCGTGACACACTGGTTAATCAAATTGGCTTGGCTCCGGAGATCATCGAGATGCTTTGTAATCTCCGCCATGGTTATCTGAGTGAGCAGCTAAATGCTGAGGATAAAGTGGTTTCTCTTAAGCTTAAATCTAAGGCAAGGAGGCCAAATGGCCCAATGCCGGGCGATGTGATTCCATTCAAGAAATAGTGGTCTTCATTTTATTGAGTACAAGGGGGCGGATCGATTCTCGGCGGACCAAGAGAAAGAGAAGCGCTTGGTTGGGGAACTGTGGGCTAAAGGAAGCGGGGGTAAGGGCATATACCTTATGGCCCAGAAGAAAGATGAACAGGGGCGTAATGTAAGAGAGCAAATCTTGGCGGCTATCAATTAGATTTTTATTCGCGTATAGAGGGCTGGATGACTTTTCCTAGAGTAAAAGGGCCTAAAAATGGAATCTGTAATATCTGCGGAGAAGCAGGCCCTCTTACGGAAGATCATGTTCCCCCGAAGGGTGTTACCCGCTTTCCTAGAATGGCGCTCCATAATCTTGTTGGAAGCCTTGGTGCTGAACCTGGAGAGAGGGGGAAACCACGTCATTTTCAGCAAGGGGTGAAATTCAGAACAACTTGTCTTTCGTGCAATAGAGACCTGCTTGGAAGCCAATACGACAAGGCATTAATTAATCTCTCTAATGATGTTTCCAGATACCTGTTCAGTCAGCTGGATAGACCCTCGGTAGCTCATTTCAATACTCAGCCGGGATTGGTTGCCAAAGCTGTTTGTGGCCATATTCTTTCCGTTGGGGTCGGGCATTTTCCTCGCGGAGAGATGGGGGATGTGTTGGCGGATTTCGTTTTAGATCCCGCTGCCTCAGCACCTGAAGAGCTTAGGATTTACTATTGGGTATATCCTTACTGGGATCAGATTCTTGTTAGAGCAATGTCAATGCTGCCCAGATTTGGAGCGCCGCCTGTTGTGGTGTCGTTAATGAAGTATATGCCCCTCGCTTTTTTGGTGGCCTGGAAGCCAGATCCAATTTTGAAATTTCCATACCCTAATCTAATTAATTACATGCCGAGTGATGCTTTTAGGTATGCTGATATTCCACTCGATTTCACAATAATTCCTCCTCATAGGTATCCTGAAATGCCGACAAATGAAGGGGTTGCTTTGCATGGTAGGGATGCTTTTCGTGCTACTAGAATCATAAATTAAAAGCTAACAGGATGTAGAGAGGAGCTTGGATGGTGACCTTTATGCTTTTTCCATAGGGAGGTGGCACTATCGTTATAATCAAAACAAAAGTGTAGCATTGAGTGTGGATTTTCCTTCTCCGCCTTCGAAATTCCTCTTGTATTCTCTATCGAACACCTTTGTATTATAAGTGTATGCGAGCATGGCCGGATCCGTTTGAGGTGTAAAACCAAGTGGGTTAGCGAACGGTTAGCCTCAGCCCGAATGCATTGTCCATGGAAAATAATTGTAGCCAGCCATTAAACAGCCACGGACTGGCCGGGCGTTCCAGGGGCTTGCTGGAAATGATGACGATATAATCATCCACGGCCCGGTCAAACCCTTCGGGCAATTCAGCGGTGAATATGCCCTTTTGAGGAATGGAAAGCGGAGAGGGGCGGCTGTGAGGAGCATTGGCTCGTACCTCCAGTACTTTCCCGGTTGTATCAATATAAAAAAGGTTCAAGTAATAGACGGCAGGTAACTCTCCCTGCACACGAAAGCGAAACTCTTGCTCATGGTACAGGGCGTGGGGCAAGGGATTACCGAATTCGCCGGTGATATCAAAGGATAGGGTGTTCCGTGACGACGGCGGCAAACGGAACAGTTGCCGCCATTCTTCGTCGCGTAACTTGAACCGGTGCTTGCCGATAGCCAGGCGCCAGCCATCTCTATTCCGATACACATCGGTTTGAAGCGTTGTCCGGGAAAAGCCGGCAGAGCGGTTAACTGCAGTAAGGCCCGGAGTAGACAGTAGCTGCGGATCGCCAACCAGCTCCCAGCCACTATCACCATACAGTGATTCCAGTTTCGACCGGATTCGCTCAGTCAGTGGTCGGTTGTCGTACTGCACAAGCACTTCATTATGGACAAAGTCCTGACAAAGCACTTCGTAGTCGTCGAAAACAAACTCACTGACCCCGGTAATCCTGCGCTGAAAACTTTGCAACGACTGGTTGCCTTGTTTTCGACTAACGGATTCGGACTCAGAGCGAATAGCGACTTGTATCTGGTTGGCAATATTTCCTAGCGCTATGCGTAGCGCCTCGTCCATGCTGGCAGCCTGTACCAGCGACCTATAAATGCCTTCATCCCGCTCATCCTGTGCCGCGATCGAGCACTCGCTGGGTGGTACAGGTTGTGGTGAATCCGTTGAGGAAGGATGGCTGGTGCAAGCGGCCACAAGAGTGGCCGCTACCAGCAACAGAGGTAATTTCATGTTGTTATGATATCAGCCCATCATATTCCGGATACGATCAACCAGGCTTTCCGCTTCGGATTCGCAAGATTGAACCTTTCCCTTGCCGGACTGGGCATCCGACTCGCAGCGCTGGATTTCGCTCAGAGAACGAGAGGCATCATCATGGAAGCGCATGATCTGTTCCAAACCGTTTTGTGAATCCCCATGAAATTGTACCACCTCGTCTTTCAAAGCCAGGGTGTCACGCTCCAGTTGACAGGTTCTGCCATGTACTTCTACTGAGGTGGTATTTAATGTCCGGACGCCCTCAGCCCAGGTTTCAGCGTTACTGAGTGCCTGTTCCGTTTGTGCCAGCAATTCCTGAAGGCGGGCGGCGGCATCCTGCTGCGCTTGCTGGATTTGTGCCAGTACTTGTTCTGCCTCTGCTCGGGCAGCATTAACATCAGCCAGCGCCTGTTGGGCTTCGGACAAGCTGGATTCAGCCTCACTGGCAGAGGAACTGGCCTGTGAAGAAGCCTGCTCAGCGGTTTGTGAGGCTTGCTCTGAGGCGCTGGAGGCGGACTGGGCCGTACTCGCGGCGGATTCTGCAGCGCCCGACGCGGATTGTGCCGTGCTCGATGCGGATTGGGCTGAACCGGCAGCAGTTGATGCCTGCTGGGATTCGCTTTGTGCCTGAGAGGCGGCGGCAGACGCCTGCTGGGATTCACTCTGAGCCTGAGAAGAAGCGGTTGTCGCTTCCTGGGACTCCTGTTCGGCGCGTTGTGAGGCTTGTTCAGCCTCGGTCATCTCTGCTTCTGACTTTTCCCTGGCACTGGTGCTGGCCTGCTGCGCTTCTTCTGCCAGCTTTCTGGCTTCCTCTGTCTGATCCTTGGCAGCCAGTGCTTCTTCTTCAGCCTTTCGTGTCGCATCCCTAGCCTGCTCGGACTCCTGCTGTGCCTGCTCGGTGGCTTGCCGGGCTGCATCGGCATCGCTGGCGGATTGCTTAGCGACTTCCGCCTGGCTGCTGGCATCGTTTGCTGCGGCTTCAGCATTTCTGGCCTCTTCGCTGGCTGCTTGCGCAGCGCTGGCGGCGTCCGCTGACTGAGACTGAGCTTCATTGGCCGAAGTGCCAGCCTGGGCTGCCTGGTTACCCGCTTCCGATGCGGATGCACCGGCTTGCCCAGCTTGCGAAGATGCCTCACCTGCAGCGGTGGTGGCTTGTCCTGCCTGTTGGTCGGCCTCATTGGCAGCCGCGCCGGCTTGGCCGGCTTGTTGTTGTGCCTCGCCAGCAGCCACCGATGCCTGTCCGGCCTGTTGGTCGGCCTGCATGGCAGCAGAAGACGCCTGGCCGGCACTGGACTGACTATCCGCGGCCGCGCCGGTTGCGGTGGCAGCACTGGCCGTTGCCTGCATGGACGCGCTCATAGCGTCGCCCATAGCGCCATCAGCCTGAGAAGACGCCCTTGAGGCATCGTGCATTTCATCCTCGGCTCGGGCTGCAGCCCGGGCGGCGTCTGCGGCTGCTTGACTGGCAGAGGTCGCGTATTGAGAAGTATCTTGCGAGGAAGAGGCCGCTTGTTGGGATGAATAGCGGGAATCATCTGCGGACTGGTTGGCTTGCCCCATGGCTGCTGTCGCCGCTTGCGCCTGCTGCTGTGCGATATCCAGCGCCTCCTGGCTGCTCTCTGCCTGATGCTGAGCCTTGGTTTTCTCGATATCCGCCTCGTCCGCAGCCTGTTTCGCCTTCTCGGCCTCGGCACGGGCTTCTGCCAGCGCTTTCTCCAGCTCAGAGCGGGTATTGTCGTGTTCTTTCAGAGCCATGATCCTTCCCTCATTTTGAATAGCCTACAACCCTCCTGACGGACGCAGGCAATATCTGCAGCAAAACAAATCCCCAAAATGCCCCATTACTATAAACATTCCAGTGAATAGCGGGAAATAGCAGTGTCTGAGGCGCAGATTAACCCTTGATTCTGGCAGGGCCGGTGCCGGCCTGCATCCCCCAAACGGGGGAGAATAGAGTGAATTTCATATCTCCAAGAGCCGCCGTGACAACCCTCTTCCGCTTGCTATTATGTAGCCTGATTCGGAGGAACGATTTGACCGTCCAATAACCTTGGAAGGGACTTAACGGCGATTCAGACAAGATAAGACGTGGGATGAGAGGGGAAGGGTTAGTGGATAGAGTAAACGCATTGCAAATGCTGGGCCTGGATGAAAACGCTAGCGCAGAAGACATCCAGGCAGCACTGAAAGCCAAACAACAGGATATAGCGGAAAAGAAGGCCAATGCCCCCACCGAGGCACTGAAGGCCAAATTCGAGTCCCTGGAAGCGAAACTGGCGGAAGCGGAAAAGGTTCTCAGTGCCGACCCCGGTAGGAGCCAGCCTGCTGGCGATAACGACTCCCGCTCGGAAGAGGAAAAGCGCACAGGTCCATCCCTCCTCTCCCAAACCAAACTCGCCGACCTGCCTGGCCTGGCCCCACAAGACGCCGCCCAGGTAGAACTGCAACCCGGCCAGATCATCGCCAGCCGCTACGAAATCAAGGAACTCATCGGCCAAGGCGGCATGGGCGCCGTATACCGCGCCCGCGACAAAAACACCGACCGCGACATCGCCCTCAAACTGCTGCTCCCCAGCCTGCTTAAAAACGACAGCGCCCGCGAACGCTTCCTCTCCGAAGCCAAGATCAGTCAGCAGCTCAGCCACCCGAATATCGTCAACGTCTTCGATGTACAAAGCGCTTCACCCGCTGATGGCTCTGGCGGCCTCTTCTTCCTCACCATGGAACTGCTCGAAGGCCAGGACCTGCGCCAGTGGCTGGAAAACCTGAAAACCGTCAACCAGCCCACCCCCATCGAGGAAGTCAAACGCATCGCCTGTGAGCTGTGCGCTGCCCTGGCCTACGCCCATGAATTCACCGTGCATCGCGATATCAAGCCGGAAAACATCTGGCTGGACCAAAGCGGCAAGGTGAAGCTGATGGACTTCGGCATCGCCCGGGTGCAAAGCGCCAGCCAGCGCACCCAGACCGGCGCCGCCATGGGCACCGCCTATTACATGGCCCCGGAGCAACTACAGGGCCGCGAACTGGATGCCCGCGCCGACATCTACGCCATCGGCGTCATGCTCTACGAAATGCTCATCGGCCAAATTCCCGCCGGCCGCTTCGAGCCCGCCATTACCCTGCGCAAGGAAATCGGCAAACCCCTTAGCGCCATTATCGACAAGGCCCTGTCCGTCAACCCGGAGCAGCGCTTTGCCAATGCAGCGGAACTGAAAAGCGCCCTGCAAAGCGGCAAGGCAGGCAAGGTGGCCAAGGTCAAAAGCGCCCGGCCCGCCACCGCCGCCAACCTGCATGGTGGTGGCCCGAATAAGTTGGCCATTGCGGTGGTGCTGTTGTTGTTTCTCGGTGGCGGCGCCTTCGCCTGGCAGCAGGGCTGGCTGGATGCCCTGAAACCACTGGACAAGGAGTTGATCGCCCAGCAGAAAGCAGAGGCCACCAAACTGCTGGGGCAGATCAAGAGCCTTCAACGGCTGCTGGACGACAGCCTGCGCGATTTGGACAGGGACGTCAGCGATGCCAAACGGGAAAACAGCAAGCGCTACGCCACCCTGCAAACCTGGCAGGATAATGCCGAAGACTTTATATCCCGTTCTGCCACGCTCACCGATCTGCAAGGGGAACTGGCGGT
>JAKSCQ010000285.1 GCA_022360555.1 Pseudomonadales bacterium | reverse complement strand
TGGCTGGTGACCCTGCTGTTCCAGCTTAAAAAGCACGGCCTGATTCCGGAAAACAAGCGCCGCGTGTTCTGCCTGTCCATGTTCTGGCATTTCCTGGATGTGGTCTGGATCGGCGTGTTCACCTACGTATACCTGATGGGAGTGCTGCCATGAGCGACCATTCACACGATCATGATCATCACGACGCGGACATTCCCCACGTTTCCCTGAAGGAATACCTGACCGGGTTTGTGCTGGCGGTGTTTCTCACCGTGGTGCCGTTCTGGCTGGTGATGGGCGATGTGTTCGACAGTTCCTCCACCACGGCGATTGTCATCCTCGCCTTTGCCCTGGTGCAGATCGTGGTGCACATGGTGTTCTTCCTGCACATGAACTTCCATTCGGAAGGGGGCTGGAACATGCTGGCACTGATCTTCACGCTGATTCTGGTGTTTATCACCCTGGCCGGTTCCCTGTGGGTGATGTACAACCTGAACGTGAACATGATGCCGGGGATGATGGATTAAACCCGCAGCACGCAACACGCTTGCACGCATACACGCGTAGGGCGGAAATCGGCGTAGCCGATCTCCGCCACCTTCCTCCCGCCACGTTTGAAGAGGCATGACCATGGCTCGTCGGCGTATTCTCACTGTCCTGTTTCTGCTGTTGACGGCGGTCGCCTTCGCCGGCTTTGTGGCGTTGGGTGTCTGGCAGGTGAAACGGCTGGCCTGGAAGGAAGACCTGATTGCCCGCGTGGAAGCCCGGGTACATGCCGAGCCGGTGGCGGCTCCCGGCCGCCATGACTGGCCGATGGTCGATGAAGATTCCCACGAATACCGTCATGTTCGCCTGACCGGTGAATACCGCACGGATGCGGTGTCCCTGGTGGCCGCCGCCACGGAAAAGGGCCAGGGTTACTGGGTGATGGCACCACTGCAGCGGGGCGATGGTAGTTGGGTGTATATCAATCAGGGCTTTGTGCCGCAGGCGCAGCGCGAGGCTGCCCAGGCCGGCGACCTGACCCCCGAAGGCCCGGTCACCGTCACCGGGTTGCTGCGCCTCAGCCACCCCGGTGGTGGTGTGCTGCGCGACAATGTGCCGGCGGAAAACCGCTGGTACTCCCGGGATGTGCAGGCCATGGCCGCCCGTCACGAATTGGCACCGGTGGCGCCGTATTTCGTGGATGCCCAGGCCGGTGCCGCCGAACTGCCGGTGGGGGGGCTGACCGTGATCCAATTCCCCAACAACCATCTGGTCTACGCCCTTACCTGGTTTGCCCTGGCACTGGGTATGCCGCTGGCCGCCTGGCTGGTGATACGGCGGCCTCACTGACGCCTTCACGCCGAACCCGGTAAACTGGTCGGCTATGGAGAAGATGACGATGACAGCCACCCCCGGGGCAGGCCCGTTGCCGCTGGCGGCTATCCACCGCAGCAACGAGGACGTAACCGGCCGCAAGAACCTGCAGCTACTGATTCTGCTGCGGTGGATTGCCATGTTCGGTCAGTTGGCCACCATCCTGGTGGTGCACTTCGGGTTCGGTATCGCCTTGCCCATTGGCACCATGCTGATGGTGCTGTTCGGCCTGTTGCTGCTCAATGCGGTGAGCATGTTGCGGTTGAAGCTGCCCCGCAGCATCGGCAATACCGAGCTGTTCCTGTCCCTGCTGATCGATGTGGCCACGCTCACTATCCTGTTGTATCTCAGTGGCGGCGCCACCAACCCCTTCGTGTTTCTGTTTCTGCTGCAGGTGATCCTGGGCGCGGTGCTGCTCCAGGCCTGGTCCACCTGGGTGATTCTGGTAACCACCAGTTTGTGCTTTGCCTGGCTGGCCTGGTCCGGCCAGCCGCTGCCCTTGCCGCTGGATCACTCGAAAGGGCTGTTCAGTCTCTATATCGAAGGGATGATGATCTGTTTCGTGCTCAACGGTGTGCTGCTGGTGATCTTCATCAACCGCATCAACCGCAATCGCCGCCAGCGGGACGAGCGACTGGCGGAGCTGCGCCAGCGCGCCGCCGAAGAAGAGCACATCGTGCGCATGGGCCTGCTGGCCTCTGGCGCCGCCCATGAACTGGGCACGCCGCTGGCCACCCTGTCGGTGATCCTGGGGGACTGGCGGCATATGGAGCCGTTCCGCTCCGACCCGGACATGGCCCAGGAAATCGCCGAGATGCAGACCCAGGTGCTGCGCTGCAAATCCATCGTCAGCGGCATTCTGCTGTCCGCCGGTGAGGCGAGGGGAGAATCCTCGGAAGAAACCACGGTGCGTGAATTCCTGGATGAGCTGGTCAGCGAATGGCGGGACACCCGGCCGGTGAAGGACTTCGTCTACCTCAACGATTTCGGCCAGGACCTGAGTATCGTTTCCGATTCGGCGCTCAAGCAGAGCATTCACAATGTGCTCGATAACGCCCTGGAAGCATCACCGAACTGGGTGCGGCTGGATGTTCACCGAGACCACGAATCGCTGCTGATCTCGGTGACGGACCGGGGGCCGGGCTTTGCGCCGGCCATGCTGGACAACCTGGGGCGTCCCTACCAGTCCAGCAAGGGGCGCCCGGGGAGTGGCCTGGGCCTGTTCCTGGTGATGAATGTACTGCGTACCTTGGGCGGCAACCTGCGCGCCCGCAATCTGGTGCAGGGCGGGGCCCTGGTGACCCTGTCGCTCCCCTTGTCCGCCGTGATTCTGGAAGAGGAATAACCGTGACTGAAGCGCTGCCACAGGACGAAAGACTGCTGCTGATCGTCGAAGATGACGAGGCGTTTGCCCGTACCCTGAGCCGTTCCTTCGAACGCCGCGGCTATAGGGTGCTGCACGCCGATGGCCTGGACGCGATGAACGAGTTGCTCAAGGATCATGATCCCGGCTACGCCGTGGTGGATCTCAAGCTCAAGGGCGAGGCCTCCGGGCTGGCCTGTGTGCAGGCGCTGAATGAGCACAATCAGGACATGCTTATCGTGGTGCTCACCGGCTACGCCAGCATTGCCACGGCGGTGGAAGCGGTGAAGCTGGGCGCCTGCCATTACCTGGCCAAACCCTCCAACACCGATGATATCGAAGCCGCCTTCCAGCGCGCCGGCGGCGATGCGGAGGTGGAACTTACCGCCCGGGCCACGGACCTGAAAACCCTGGAATGGGAACGCATCCACGAAACCCTGGCGGAAACCGGGTTTAATATCTCCGAAACCGCCAGGCGACTGGGCATGCACCGCCGCACCCTGGCGAGGAAGCTGGGCAAGCAGCGGGTGAAGTAACCCCCGGGTTCTCTACAACGCCGCGTAGGAGCTGTCTGCTCGGACAGCGATCCTCGCTTCAGCGAGGAAACCGCCAAGGGCGGTCAGGCGTTGGCGGGTACGACAAGTCTTCCCTGGAGCCTTTTGGCGGTGTGTTCGCTGTCCGAGTGACAGTTCCTGCAGCAGTGTTGTAACACTCTTGGGGGTAGTGTCGAAAAACGCTCTCGCCAATCGACCAGCTATGGAAAGCCAACCATCTCAAGGAGAGAACCCATGTCCGAAGTCCGTCTCAACCCCTACCTGAATTTCCAGGGTAATTGCCGGGAAGCCTTTGAATTCTATGCCCGGGTGCTGAAAGCGGAAATTGCCTTCCTGATAACCATGGGAGAAACCCCCATGGCCGGGGATGTGCCGCCAGAGAGTCATGACAATATCTGCCATGTCTGCCTGCAGGGCGATGGCCTGGTGTTGATGGGCTCTGATTGCCCGCCGGAGGTCTACGAAAAACCCCAGGGCACCATTATCAATGTCCAGGCGGACACCCCGGAGCGGGCCGAGGAAATCTTCGCGGCCCTGAGCGAAGGGGGAGACATCCGCATGCCCATGGAGGAGACCTTCTGGGCCAAGCGCTTCGGCATGTGCTCCGACCGGTTCGGGGTGCCGTGGATGGTGAACTGCGACAAGCCCATGCCGTAGCTGCAGGTCGTCCGCGCTGCTACAGGGCCGCCGTAGAAGCGTCGCTGGCGGCGCGATAAAGCAGTCGCAAGCTTCAAGCTGCAAGGCGCGGTCAATGCATTGCCAGAATCAAAGGCCGTACCCGCGATTAGCGGATCAGCGCGGGGCCCGTACCTTGCCAGGAGCGACTGCCTTTACGCGCGTTGGGGCTTGAAGCTTGCAGCTTCTGTCTCTTGCCCTTCGCTGTCGCTCGGATCGCTTGCAGGCAAGCTCCCGCAGTGGGTGGCAGGTCAGTGCAGCCGGTCCGGCGGCGGGGTGTAGCGGTGGGGCGGCAGCTCTACCCGTTGCACCTGGCCGCCCTGCACATAGGTGTGGCCGGGGTAGCGTTCGCCGCCGGTGACGGTGAATTCGAAGCGGTAAATGCGGGTGACGCGCAGCTTGCCGTTGTCATCTCGGCGCAAGGTCAGCTTTTCCATGCCCACGGTTTCATCCAGAAATTCCACCTCTTCCCGTTCGCAGTAACGGCGCGTGTAAACCAGTGCCCGTTCACGGATGCCGTGGGAGCGCCAGAACAGGGCGGCCACCACGACCACCAGAGTGACCAGAGCGATATCCACTAAATCCAGGTTCATCGCCTGGCTCCCGGCTGCCCGCCGAACAGGCTCTGCCATTGTGCGTCACTGAGCGCCTCCAGGGTGGCGATATTGCGCTCGGGGATCTGTTCCGGGTCCGGATAGCTGGCCAGCCCCTTGTCCAGGCTGGCTTCGCGGAGGATATGCAGGATCGGCCAGGGGGCCCGGTTGGTGTAGTTTTCCCGGTCGTCCGCTGCGGTGTCGGCAAACTGATAGGCCGGGTGGAAGCTGGCGATCTGGTAGGTGCCGGTCCAGCCCTGTTGCTCCAGCAGGCCATCGGCCAGATCCAGCATGTCGTTGTAGTCGAGAAAATCGTCCAACTGTTCCGGGATGATCAGCAGGGTGGTGTCGATCTGCTCGGCAGGGGTGTGATCCAGCCGCTCCAGCTCGTCATAGAGGTCCGCCAGCAGGGTTTCCACGTTGCGGCTGTCACTGACCGCAAAACGCACCAGGCCGGCATTGAACGGCTTGCGCGCAAAGGGGCACAGGTTCAGGCCGATGACCACCTGTTCCAGCCACTGGCGGGTTTGGGCGATGACGTTATTGTCGGAGGTTGTATTCATTGGGGCGTGGGGTGGCAAAAGGGCGAGGGTAGCATGGATTCCGGTATGGCGGCGTTATCGAAGCAGTTGCGAGTACCGAGTTTCGAGTTGCGAAAACCTTAAAACCCGCTGTGGAGTGTCGGCACTCTCCTCTGTGGGAGCGGTCGTTCGACCGCGATCTTGTCACCAAAGTCTGGAATCGCGGTCGAACGACCGCTCCCACAGGAGAGAGGGACCTGATCTATGCCGGCAGGGCGTCTGGTGTCACGATATCGTCGCCCACCCGTACCACGCCGCTGGACAGGATTTCGCAGCGCAGGCCGCCCCGTCCCAGCAGGGCCTTGACCACCTGGGCGGGCGTCAGGTCGCCGGCCAGCAGCTTGCCCACCACGGAGCAGGGCTCGCACAGCTCGATGCCGCGCAGGCGGATGTCACCGATCAGGAATTCCTTGCCCTCCAGGGCATTGAGGTCCACGCCTTCGGTCACCACATTGCGGCGCAGGGTCTTTGGGTTCACCTGTTGGCCGTATTCGCGGTTGAAGGCAGCCACCGCCTCGGCTTCGATCAGGGTGAGCTGTTCAGCGGGGTCGGCGTTGCGGCGGTAATGGCGGTCGCCCACGATGCCGCACCCGGCCCGTAGCTGCACGGCGGGTTGGCTTTCCACGGGGCCGCGGGACTCGCTGGCGGTGTAAAGGGCGACGATTTTCATGGGGCTCCTGGATCAGACCGGGCGCGAATATTGAAAGGGCAGTCTACCAAAACCCGCCGGAATCCACCGTTGGTTCGGTATCAGACGGACACCTTCGCCTTGCGAGCCAGACTCCAGCGGCCAGCAGGAGGGCAGCGTCTGGTGTCTGGCGTTCTCATTCGCTAGAATTCCCCCATTGCTGATGGTTTGAAAAAGGATGTCCTCTTGGACGCGACCCGCATCAACAGCTTTGCCTTCCTGTCCGCACCCGCCAGCTGGCGATGGTGACGCTTCCCCTGTGTCTGCGCTGAGGCCACGACACGCCCTTTTTGCTTCATTTTTCTCTACAATCTGCTTTCTTGATATCGGCCTGTCTGGAAAGGGTCGGATAAGGAAAAACCATGTCACCACAAGAACTGGATCGTTATGCCCGCGAGGGCTACACCCGTGTGCCCGTGGTCCGCGAGGTGCTGGCGGACCTGGATACGCCGCTGACCGCCTACCGCAAGCTGGCCCAGGGCCCCTACAGCTACCTGTTTGAGTCCGTACAGGGCGGTGAGCGCTGGGGGCGCTATTCCATTCTCGGCCTGCCGGCCCGGGAAGTGATCCGTATTACCGGCCACAAGATTTCTATCACCCAGGGCGGTAACACCACACAGCGGGAAGTGGAAGACCCCATTCGCTGGATCGACAGCTACCGCCAGCAGTACCGTTCCCCGGACATTGCCGGGCTGCCCCGTTTCAATGGCGGCCTGGTGGGCTATTTCGGCTACGACAGCGTGCGTTATTTCGAGCCCCGTCTGGGCCCGGCGCCGGGCAAGGATGTGCTGGGAGTCCCGGACATCCTGCTGATGCGCTCCGAGGAAGTGGTGGTGTTCGATAATCTGCGCGGCGCGCTCTACCTGGTGGTGCACGTGGACCCGCAGCAAGACGGTGAGCTGGCGCGGGCCGAGGCACGGCTGGATGAGCTGGAAAAGCAACTGCGTGCGCCCCTGCCGGAGCCGGAGCATACCGTGTACGGCGAGCCGGTGGACGAGAACGACTTCCGCAGCGAATTCCCGGAAGCCCAGTTCAAGGCCGGGGTGGAAAAGGTGCGTGAATACATCCTGGCCGGGGATGTGATGCAGGTGGTACCGGCGCAGCGCATGAGCTGCCCGTTCAAGGCGCCGGCGCTGGATCTGTACAGGGCGCTGCGCTATCTGAACCCGTCGCCCTACATGTTCTATCTGGACCTGGATGATTTCCATATCGCCGGTTCCTCGCCGGAAATTCTCACCCGGGCGGAGCAGGGCACCGTGACCGTGCGGCCCATCGCCGGCACCCGCAAGCGGGGTGGCAACGCCGAGGAAGACAAGGCGCTGGAAGCGGACCTGCTGGCCGACCCCAAGGAAATTGCCGAGCACCTGATGCTGATCGACCTGGGCCGCAACGATGTGGGCCGCGTGGCCAAACCCGGCCAGGTGAACCTCACCGACAAGATGGTGGTGGAGCGTTACTCCCACGTGATGCACATCGTGTCCAATGTGGAAGGTGAGCTGCGCGAGGGGATGGGGCCGCTGGACGTGCTGCAGGCCACCTTCCCGGCGGGCACCCTGAGCGGGGCGCCCAAAATCCGCGCCATGGAGATCATCGACGAGTTGGAACCCACCAAACGCGGCATCTACGGTGGTGCGGTGGGCTATATCGGTTTCAACGGCGACATGGATACCGCCATCGCCATCCGTACCGCCGTGGTCAAGGATGAGCGGCTCTACGTGCAGGCCGGTGCCGGCATCGTGGCCGACTCCGTCCCCCAGTCCGAATGGGATGAGACCATGAACAAGGCCCGGGCGGTGTTCCGGGCAGTGAATCTGGCACTGGGCGGCCTCAATCTGGCAGACGGAGGGCAGCGGTAATGCGTGTGCTGATGATCGATAATTACGATAGCTTTACCTACAACCTGGTGCAGTACCTGCAGGAGCTGGGTGCTGAGGTGCTGGTGCACCGCAATGACAAGATCACCCTGGAAGAGATCGAGGCCCTCGCCCCGGACCGGCTGATGATTTCACCGGGGCCCTGCACGCCCAATGAAGCGGGCATTTCCATTGCCGCCATCAGGCATTTTGCCGGCAAGCTACCGATCCTCGGGGTGTGCCTGGGGCACCAGAGCATTGGCCAGGCCTTCGGGGGCAAGGTCATCCGGGCGCGCCAGGTGATGCATGGCAAGACCTCGCCGATTTACCACAATGGCGTGGGCGTATTCCGCGACTTGCCGTCGCCCTATACCGCCACCCGCTACCACTCCCTGGTGGTGGAAAAAGACAGCCTGCCGGATTGCCTGGAAATGACCGCCTGGACCCAGAATGACGACGGCAGCGTGGACGAGATCATGGGCATGCGGCACAAGACCCTGGCTATCGAAGGGGTGCAGTACCACCCCGAGTCCATTTTGAGTGAGCACGGCCATGCCTTGCTCAAGAATTTTTTGAACAACGAGCAACAAGGGGACGCCGCATGAATATCCAGCAGGCCCTGGCCAAGGTGGTCGAGCAGATCGACCTGAGCATCGAGGAAATGCAGGAGGTCATGCGCCAGATCATGACCGGTGGCGCCACCGACGCCCAGATAGGAGGCTTTCTGGTGGCCCTGCGCATGAAGAGTGAATCCCTGGATGAGATTACCGGCGGCGTACAGGTGATGCGTGAGCTGGTCACCGCCGTGCCGGTGGAGAACCGCCAGTACCTGGTGGATATCGTCGGCACTGGCGGCGATGGCGCCAACCTGTTCAATGTGTCCTCGGCCAGCGCCTTTGTGGCGGCGGCAGCGGGCGCCCGGGTGGCCAAGCACGGTGGCCGTTCGGTGAGCTCCAAAAGCGGCTCGGCGGACCTGCTGGAAACCGCCGGCATTGCCCTGGACCTGAGCCCGGAGCAGATTGGTAGCTGCGTGGATAATGTGGGCGTGGGCTTCATGTTTGCCCCCAACCACCACAAGGCCATGAAGTACGCGGTGGGCCCCCGCAAGGAACTGGGCATGCGTACCCTGTTCAATATCCTCGGTCCCATGACCAACCCGGCTGGTGTGCAACGGCTGGTGCTGGGGGTCTTCTCCGAAAAACTGTGCCGGCCCATGGCCGAGGTGATGGGGCGCCTGGGCGCGGAGCATGTCATGGTGGTGCATAGTCGCGACGGGCTGGATGAGATCAGCCTGGCCACCCGCACCCATGTGGCCGAGTGCCGCGACGGGCAAATCACGGAGTATGAGGTGACCCCGGAAGACCTGGGTCTGGAGTCCGATTCCCTGGTGGGGCTGGATGTGACCGACTCGGACGCCTCCCTGGCCCTGATCCGCGACGCCTTGGGCAAACGCAGCAGTGAAGCGGCTCGCAAGGCCGCGGACATGATCGCCCTGAACGCGGGGGCTGCCATTTATGTCAGCGGTATTACCCGTTCTCACAAAGAGGGGGTACGCATGGCCGAAGACCTGATACACAATGGAGAGGCAGCGGAACGTATGCGCGAGCTGGCCCAGTTCTCCAACGCGCTGAAGGTCGGCGACTGAACCGCATCAGGACAGGGAGACCCGTTATGAGCACAGGCACCATTCTCGACAAGATCATTGCCCGCAAGCAGGAAGAAATCGCCGCCGGCAAGAATGACTATACCCTGGGCGACCTGCAGTCCATGGCGGACAACCAGGGCAAGGCGCGCGGCTTTATCCGTGCCCTGTTCGACCGGGTCCGCGACCATCAACCGGCGGTGATCGCCGAGATCAAGAAGGCGTCCCCCAGCCGGGGCGTGATCCGGGACGATTTCGATCCGGTGGCCATTGCCCGCAGCTATGAAAAGAACGGCGCCGCCTGCCTGTCGGTGCTTACCGACCGGGATTTCTTCCAGGGGCATGAGGACTACCTGCGCGCCGCCCGCAATGCGGTGAGCCTGCCGGTGATCCGCAAGGATTTCATGATCGACCCCTGGCAGATTTTCGAATCCCGGGCCATGGGGGCCGACGCCGTCCTGCTGATCGCCGCCGCGCTTTCCGACGCGCAGATGGACGAGCTCTATCACGCCGCCCAGCAGGCGGGCTGCGATGTGCTGGTGGAAGTACACACCGAGGACGAGCTGGAACGGGCGGTGAAGCTCAATGCCGAGCTGATCGGCATCAACAACCGCGACCTGCACACCTTCGAGACCAGCCTCAGCACCACCCTGGCCTTGTCCGAAAAAATCCCCAGCGACCGCATGATCGTCACCGAAAGCGGCATCAACACCGCCGCGGACGTGAAGCTGATGCGCAGCAACGGTATCCACAGCTTCCTGGTGGGCGAGGCCTTTATGCGGGAGGCGGAGCCGGGGGCGGCGCTGAAGGCGCTGTTCTTTTAATTAATAGTGAATAATGAATAGTTAATAGCTGCGCGGGGAAGGTGGGTGCCCCGCAGAGAATGTTTGAGGCCGCGCCCAGAGATTAGGGTGTGGCCTCTTTGTTTTGGATAATCCTTATCTGCGAAGCCGCCGTAGGCGTCCCCTTCCGGGGGACGAACCGAGCAAGAGCGAGGCAATCCTTGCAGATCCAGCCAGACCCCTCTATCCAGTCAGAACTCCTAATCTCCCTTCGGTGGGTTCCGTGCTACGCACGGCTCGCGCCTCAAGAGGCGCTCCTGCAGGTGCATTCCCAGATACAATAAGGCCGCGCCCATCATTTGGGCGCGGCCTCCTTGCTTTCAGTCACTCATGCGCTCGCTGAACGCGCAGCTATTAACTATTCATTCTTAACTATTAATTGCTCTTCACCGCGTGCCGTAAACCACCATGGTCTTGCCCTTCACGGATACCAGCCCCTGTTCTTCCAGGTTCTTGAGTACCCGGCCCACCATCTCGCGGGAGCAGCCGACGATGCGGCCGATTTCCTGGCGGGTGACCTTGATCTGCATGCCATCCGGGTGGGTCATGGCGTCGGGCTGTTTGCACAGGTCCAGCAGGGTGCCGGCGACGCGGCCGGTGACGTCCAGGAAGGCCAGGTCGCCCACCTTGCGGGTGGTGGCGCGCAGCCGGCCGGCGATCTGGGCGGAGACGGCGAACAGGATGTCCGCATCTTCACGGGCGAGCTGACGGAATTTGGCATAGCTGACTTCCGCCACTTCGCATTCGCTCTTGGCCTTGACCCAGGCGGAACGGGAGGGGTCGTTCTCGAACAGCCCCATCTCGCCGAAGAAGTCCCCTTCATTCAGGTAGGCCATGATCATTTCGCGACCGTCGTCGTCCTCGATCATTACCGTTACGGAGCCCTTCAGAATGTAGTAAAGCGCATCCGATTCATCGCCTGCGTAAATGATCGTGCTCTTCGCCGGGTACTTGCGGCGGTGGCAGTGGGCCAGGAATTGGTCCAGATTTGGAATAATTTTGTTGCCGTCAGTCATGGGCGCTCAGTATTAAGCCAGAAAAATGTCTTAGCCGATAAGCGTATGGATATTGCCTGTTTTTCTCAGTTATGCCAAGGGAACTGGCTCTCACTCTCCATTTCCCGCGGTCAGCGGTGTCTGTAGTCGGATAAATCGACATGGATGGGGTGGATCAGGGGGGTAATTTGCCTGATCCCGCCGGTGGGTTAGTGTACCCCTGTGAGAGGGGTGAAAAAGAGGTGGCGGCGCCCCGCGGCTATGGTACCCTGCGCTCCCTTTTTCAGGGGCTCAGGGGCGGCGCAAACCGGGCTGTCGCCCTGCCCGGAACATCAGGAGAACGCCATGAAAGCAGTGGTTAGATGGCAGGGGGAAGCCTGCTACGAAGCAGAGACGGAAAGTGGCCACAAGGTACTGATGGATGGCCCGCCGGATCATGGCGGTCAGAACCGTGGGCCGCGTCCCATGGAGACCCTGTTGATGGGGGTTGGCGGCTGCTCCTCCTTTGATGTGATACATATTCTCAAGAAGTCCCGGCAGGATGTGACCGATTGCCGCTGTGAGCTGACTGCCGAGCGGGCGGATGAGGTGCCGGCGGTTTTCAGCAAGATTCATCTGCATTTCATCGTCAGCGGTAATAACCTGAAAGAGGCCCAGGTGAAGCGGGCCGTGGAGCTGTCCGCCGAGAAGTACTGCTCCGCCAGCATCATGCTGACTCGCGGTGGTGTCGAGATCACCCATAGTTATACCATTGAGGGCTAAGGGTGCAGGAATGGCGCCCCGGCCCATGAATGCCGGCGCAGGCCGGCAGTGAGGCGGTGCCCCGTTACGGGGCACGTAAACAGGTAACCGCAATGATGCGGTGGTGTGTTGGTTCTATTGTGGCGGTAAAACGCCCCGGGGTACGGCTGTGGTGAAAGATCCCAATCCCAAGATTACGGTTCACGGTTTCAACAACCTGACCAAATCCTTGAGCTTCAATATTTTCGATATTGCTTATGCGAAAACCGAGCAGCATCGGCAAGAGTACATTGAATATATTGATGAGCTGTATAACGCCGAGCGTCTCACCGAGATTCTCACCAACGTGACCAAGATCATTGGCGCCAATGTGCTGAACGTGGCCCGCCAGGACTATGATCCACAGGGGGCCAGCGTGACCATGCTGATCGCCGAGCATGAGACCCCGCCGGACGGCACCGACTGGGACGAGGAAGCCCCGGGGCCGTTGCCGGATTCCGTGGTGGCTCACCTGGACAAGAGCCATGTGACCGTTCACACCTATCCGGAATCCCACCCGGATAACGGCATTTCTACCTTCCGGGTGGACGTGGACGTGTCCACCTGCGGGGTGATTTCACCGCTGCGGGCGTTGAACTACCTGATCCACAGCTTCGACTCCGATATCGTCACCGTGGACTACCGGGTGCGAGGCATGACCCGTGATCTGGACGGTACCAAGCACTACATTGATCACGATATCAATTCGATCCAGAACTTCCTGACCGAAGATACCCAGAACGCCTATCAGATGATCGACGTGAACGTGTATCAGGAAAACATCTTCCACACCAAGATGCTCCTGAAGGACTTCGATATCGACAACTACCTGTTCGGCGCGGGCAGCGACGAGTTCAACCAGGAAGAGCTGGAGCAGATCGAGGAACGGCTGCGTACAGAGATGCTGGAGATTTTTTACAGCCGCAACCTTGGCTGAAGACTAATTAATAGTTAATAGTGAATAATTAATAACGTCGCGAGACGTGCTATTTGTTATTCAACGCAAGAGGCCGCGCTCAGGGTATGGGCGCGGCCTCTTGCGTTGAAGCATTGCACCGATGCTTTTCGCGTCGTTATTAACTATTAATTATTCATTATCAATTCATTCACAACCGGTAGGTTGTGAATGTCATCACCTTGCTCATCAACGTCATAGCGTGCCGTACCGGTGGGGGGAGGTCGGCGCCGCCGGCGTCTTTGGCGGTGACGGCGTGTTTGAGCTCGTCGGTTTTCATCTGCTCCAGGATGGCACGGGTGCGCAGGTCGCTTTCCGGTACCTGGTAAAGGTGGGATTCCAGATGCTTGACCACCTGGTTTTCGGTTTCGGTGACGAACCCCAGGCTCCAGCGGTCGCCCACCAGGCCGGCAGTGGCGCCGACGGCGTAGCTCATGGCATAGAAAATCGGGTTGAGCCGGCTGGGCACACCACCCAGCTCACGGATACGTTCTTCGCACCAGGCCAGGTGGTCTTCCTCTTCCCGGGCTGCTTCCTCCATGGCATGGCGAATGTGCGGCAGGCTGGCGGTGCTGGCCTGGCCCTGATAGAGCGCCTGGGCACAGACTTCGCCGGTATGGTTGATGCGCATCAACCCCAGCACATGGCGGCGCTTGTCGGCGGGTAGGGTGCCCGGCTGGGCTTCGCTGCCGGGGCTGTCTGCGGTTGGAGCCGGGCTGCGTTCGGCCTGAATGGTGCCCGGTGTCAGGGTGCGCAGGGCGTTGTCGGCACGGGCCAGGAGTTTATCCAGCGGTGACAGTCGACGTTCGGTCATGGCAAAGAATCGCTGGCACGCAAACACGTAACATGCTTGCGCGCGTGAAAAGTCAGGGATCTCTAGTGTAGCCTAAGAGCGCCTTAAGTGAATGGTTCTTCGTGGAATTGTATGGAAACGGAGAGCGCGAGCGGGATGTTTCGGGCCTAAAACACGCTGACACGCCAGCACGCATCACGCTTGCACGCCAAGCTCATTCTGGCGGCCTGGATCGCAGATGGGCTCCGTGGGAGCCTGCTTGCAGGCGAACCGGGGTTGGTGGATATTCCCGTGTCAGCGTACAAGGACTCCCTCCACCCGGATTGGCGAAGAGCCAATGGAATCTCCCCGTAGCGGACGGGGGCTGTAGGAGCAACGCTTGAATCGCGAATTGTGCCAGGCATCTGCCCGGGTTCGCGGCGCCTGAATCGCTTCCGCAGACAAAACAAGAATGGCGTTGCGTGCCAGCGTGTTGCGTGAAGCATGCAAGCGAATAACTATGAGTGATCTGAACGACCTGAGAATGCTGCTCGATTCCCGCTATCCCATTGTGGTGATCGAGACCTGGGAAGAACCGCGGGCGCTGGACCTGATTCGCCGGCTGGGCATGCGGGAAGGGCGGCCGGTGTTTGCCTGGAATACGGTGGATGGCTTGCGCCGTCTGGAGTTGGAAGACGCGCCCAGCCAGAAACACACCATCGAAGCGGATGCCATGCTGGGCCAGATTCGGGGAACCAGTGAGCCGGGTATCTATGCCCTTTGTGATCTGCATCCATTCCTGGACGGCGAGCCGAAGAATGTGCGGCTGCTCAAGGAGATTGCCCTGCACCACGAGCGTTTGCATCACAGCCTGGTGCTGATCAGCCATGAATTCACGATCCCGCCGGAAATTCGCCGCTACTGCACCCGTTTCAGCCTTTCCATGCCGGACGAAAAGCAGCTTGAACATATCGTTCAGGACGAGGCCCGCCGCTTCAAGCAGGAGAAGGGCGCCCGGGTACGGGCGGACCGGGAGTCACTGGATCGCCTGATCCGCAACCTGCGCGGGTTGAGCGTGGAGGATGCCCGCAAGCTGGCTCGTGGCGCGATTATCCATGACGGCGCCATCACCGAAGCGGACCTGCCGGAGGTCAACAAGGCCAAGTTTGCGCTGATGGAAATGGATGGCGTGCTCAGTTACGAGTACGACACGGAAAGCTTTGCCAATGTGGGCGGGTTGCAGGGGCTCAAGGACTGGCTGGCCAAGCGCGAGCATGCCTTCCACGGGGGCAACAGCATCGATTCTCCTCGAGGGGTCATGCTGGTGGGCGTGCAGGGGGGCGGCAAGAGCCTGGCCGCCAAGTCCGTGGCCGGTCTGTGGGGGCTGCCCCTGTTGCGGCTGGATATGGGCGCCATCTACAACAAGTTCTTTGGTGAGTCCGAGCGCAATGTGCGTGAGGCGTTGCAGATGGCGGAAACCATGTCGCCGTGCGTGCTGTGGATCGACGAGATCGAGAAGGGGATTGCCGTCGGTGATAATGATGGCGGCACGTCCCGGCGAGTGCTGGGCACCCTGCTGACCTGGATGGCGGAGAACCAGAGCAAGGTGTTCATGGTGGCCACCGCCAACGATATCGAGCGCCTGCCACCGGAGTTGATCCGCAAGGGCCGCCTGGACGAAATCTTCTTCGTGGATTTGCCCTCCGCCGAGGTGCGGGAGGTGATTTTCCGTATTCATCTGGAAAAACGCGGCCAGCAGCCGGCGGATTTCGATCTCCGGCGCCTGTCCCTGGAGAGTGACGGGTTTACCGGGGCGGAAATTGAGCAGGCGGTGGTGTCCGGGCTGTACAGTGCCGGGGCGGCCGAGCGGCCGCTGGATCAGGCGCTTCTGGAAGCAGAGCTGGCGGCCACCGTGCCGCTGTCGGTGACCATGGCCGAGTCGTTGGCACGGCTGCGCCAGTGGTGTGAAAGCAGGGCCGTCAATGCCGGTGCTTGACCCGAACCTGGCCGGCTCCGACCGCAGCCTGTCTGCCGCCTATGTGGAGGCGGTGCTGCCGGACCTGCTGGTCCACTACGGCCTGTCCCGGGAGACGGTGCTGGCCCGGGCGGGCCTTGGCGAAGCGTCCTTCTCGCGACCGGACCAGTTACTGCCTCTGGTGGATGTGCTGCGCCTGTTTCTGGTGATCTTGCAGGCCTGTGGCGACCCGGGGCTGGGCTTTGAAATCGGCAAACGGGTGAAGCCGCGCTCCTATCAGGTGCTGGGCTATGTGATCCTGGCCAGCGCGGACCTGGGCCAGGCCATCGACCGCCTGATCCGGTTTGAAACCCTGTCGGGCAAGCTGGGCGAGACAACCCTGTCCCGCCAGGGCGACCGGGTCCGGCTAAGCTGGCAGTGCCCGCTGGAAGGCGAGCCGGGGCGCTTTCTTGCCGAAGCAGCCATTACCGGCTGGGTGGCGTTCATGCGCCCGCTGATGCCGCCGGGGCTGGCTCCGGAGCGGGTCTGTTTCCGCCATTCGCCACCGCCGGAGGTGGCGCGGTACGACACCTTTTTCGCCGCTCCGGTCCAGTTCGATGCGGACTTCGACGGTGTGGAGCTGGCCGCGTCCCTGCTAGCGTCGCCGCTGGAATCGGCGGACCCGGGGCTGGCGGTGATGATGGAGCGCGAGGCCCGCGAGCTGCTGACCGACTTTGACGTCAATACCAACCTGGTCAGTGCGGTGCGGGCGGAAATCTATCGGCAACTGGCGGACGGGGAGCCGTCCCTGGAGACCGTGGCGGAGGCGCTGGGCCTGACGGCCCGTGCGTTGAGCAGCCGCCTGACCCGTCAGCAGCAGCGTTTTGCGGAGATTCTGGACGGGTTGCGCCAGAGCCTGGCGGAGCTCTACCTGCAGGATCCGGCCCTGTCCCTGACTGAAATTGCCTTGCTGCTGGGTTTTGCCGAGTCCAGTTCCTTCAGCCGGGCGTTCCGCCGTTGGCGAGGGGTGAGTCCGAATCACTGGCGTCGGGGTGAGTAAAGCGCACCAGCGTATCGCGCAACACATTCAGTTCCACCGGCTTGGGCAGGTGGGCGTTCATGCCGGCGGCAAAGCTGCGGTCGCGGTGTTCCTTGAGTATATGGGCGGTTAGCGCCACGATCGGCACCGCCGGCAGGCTGTGGCTCTGCTCGTGCTGGCGGATCAGTCGGGTGGCTTCAAAGCCGTCCATTTCCGGCATTTCGCAATCCATCAGGATCAGGTCGTAACGGTGCTCGCGGGCCAGCTTCAGGGCTTCGCGACCATTGCTGGCAATGTCGGCCTTGAGCCCCAGCTTGCCGAGCATGCCGCGAATCACCTTCTGGCTCAGGTAATGGTCTTCGGCCACCAGAATCCGCAGGCCCGGGTCGGGTTGGCGTTCATTCTTGCGTGGAACGGGGCGCTGTTCCTGGTTCAGCTCCTCGGCCAGGGCCTGGCGCAGCCGCGGCGCCGACACCGGCTTGGAGAGCACCCGGTGGATGCCCACATTGCGGGCCTGGGTGGCCGTGGGTGCCTGGGTGACCCCGGTGAGCATGACCAGCACGGTGGGGTGGATGATGACCGGATCTTCGTGGATGCGGGCGGCCAGTTGCATGCCGTCCATGCCGGGCATGTGGTGGTCGAGAACCACCACATCATAGGGCTCATTGATATTGGCCTGGGTGCGCAGCGAGGCCAGCGCCTCGCGGGGGTCATGGCAGGCGGTGACACGCATGCCCCAGGACAGGGCGTGATGGCGCAGTACCCGGGTTACCGTGCTGGAATCGTCCACCACCAGCAGGCTGCGGCCTTCCAGGGAGGCATTGCCCGTGGCCGGGGGCGGCGGCGGTGTGTGCTCGGCGGGCAGCGGGACCACAAACCAGTAGTGGGTGCCGCGCTGATCCTGCAGGGTGCCGATCCGCCCCTCCAGGGCTTCCACCAGTTGTTCGGCGATGGCCAGGCTCAGGTGGCTGCTTTCCTGCTGGTGGGACTGGTCCTTGAGCTGTCGCAGGGTGTCTTCGCCGATGGCATTGCCGGTGAAGCCGAAGCGCACCCGGTCTGCCTGGCCAGTGGGCTCCATGGACACATCCACCACCAGTTCTCCGTTGGAGCCATGGCGGATCAGTGCGCCCATGAGATTGGTCAGCACCTGGCGCAGCCGGCCGGCATCCCCCACCACCCGGGGCGGCACATTGGTATGCACATGGGTAATCAGTTCGATCTGTTTTTCTTCGGCCCTTTCCTTGAACAGGTCGATGGCTTCCATGACCAGGTCGTGGATGTCGAGCGCCGAGCGGTTGATGTCTGCCCCTTCGGCGGAAAGCTGGGAGTGCTCCAGCACGTCGTTGATGATGCGCAGCAGGTTGTCGCCGGCATTCTGGATGGCGCCGACGCATTCCTTCTGGTTGGGCGTCAGTGGGGTGTCGGCGAGAATTTCCGCCATGCCGAGAATGCCACTCAGTGGGGTTCGCACATCATGGCCGATCCGCGACAGGGTTTCCCGGCGGGTGTGGTCCACGGTTTCGGCCACTGCCTCGGAACGTTTCTGTTCGATTTTTAGCATGGTGACCTGGCGGTGTTGCAGGCGCAGACCGATGCCCAGGGCGACCGCTTCCAGCACCGTGGTGGCCAGCAGCCATTGCGGCAGTTCGCTGCTGGTCTGTATCACACCCAGGTAAGCCAGGCAGGTCAGTAGCGCCGGGAAACTGACCAGCAGGGACATCAGCAGGAACAGGCCGCCGCCGGTCATTTCCCGGTGCCAGGCCAGGTAGCCCAGCACCAGCAGGAACAGGGCGGCGGCGGCCACCAGCACAAAGCTGGCATAGGCGGCGATGGACAGCGGCAGCATGATCAGCAGCGGCAGAATGGCCAGGGAGATGGCCTGGAGAATGCGGGAGCCGGTCTGTAGCCAGGGGAGGCGGTCGGACAGTTGGAAGAAGTGCCGGGCGACCCCCGTGGCGGCCCACAGGGCGACCATCATGCTTACAAACAGCAGGCGCGGCTGCAGGCGGTTGCCCTCGGTGACCGAGCGGGGCAGGAAGTCGGCCAGCACCAGGCTGACCAGCAGGATGCTGATGATGAATACACAGTGAAAGTAGTAGGTGGCGCCACCGCGCATCAGACCGGCGATCAGGTTGTAGATGGCCAGAATCAGCAGGGCCCCGGCGAGCAGCATGTACAGGCGGTCATCGACGCGCTGCGCGTTGATCAGGGCATTGGCGTCACTGAGGGTGAGGCCGTAGGTCAGATAGCCACGGGGTTGCAGTTGCAGGTACAGCAGCTGGGTCTGGCCGGTTGGCAGCGTCAGCCGAAAGGCGGCGCCCCGGCCGGGTAGCTGTTCCGCCTGGGTGGCGGCACGGTAGCTGCCGTCCGGGGTGGGCAGGAATAGCTTGGCATTGGGGTTGCCGCGCAGGTGCAGGGCAAAATCCTGCCGCTCGCTCATCTCGTTGCGAATGGCCACGCGCACCCACCAGGTGCCGTCATGGATGCCCAGTCGCTCGATAAAACGGGTAGCGGGCTGGAAACGGTCCGTGGTCGGGTGCCGGGTTACCGCATCGATGTCCAGTGACGATTCGGGATCACGCAGGGCTTCCGAATAGATGGTGATGCGGGCCTGGTCAGGGTTGCTGTGGATGACGAAAGGCGGGGGCGGTTCCGGGTGTGCCTGACTGATGCCGGCGAACATCACCAGCATCAGCAGCAGAATCAGTCGCTCAGGCTTGCTCTGTTTCTTCCGTGTGTGTGTTTGCATCCGTCGGTTTTCCCCGGTCCAGCACATAGGCATTCAAGCCTGCTTCGGAGAGGATATAGGCTCCCAGCTCGCTACGTCGACCATCACCGCATACCACATAGAAAAAATCCTTCTCCAGATTATGGACTTCACGGCGCAATTCATTGAGCGGAATGTTGCGGGCGCCGGGGGTGCGATCGTGGCGAAATTCCATGGGCAGGCGCACATCCACCAGCACGCAGGCGGTGTCTGCTTCCAGCACCATGGTGTCCAGCTCGTCCTCGGTCAGGTGGCGGATCACCGAATCCTGCAGGATGGCCTGGAAGTCCTTTTTGCCCAGGCACATGAGCACGCCATCGCTGGTCATGGTGATGGTGGCGTTGCGGGGGCTGTCGCTGATCAGGGCGTCCTCGCCGAAAAAGCGGCCGGCGGACAGGGCTGCCAGGGTTTCCTGTTTGACCCCCTTGCTGCGGGTCACCATGGCCTTGCCCTGCTTGATCACGAAAAAGGTGTCGCCATCCTCGCCTTCGGTGACGATGGTTTCGCCCAGCTGGACCTCACGCTCCTCGAATTTCACGAACAGGCTGTGGATCATGGCCGGGGGTACGGCGGAGAATAGTTCGGAGGACAGCAGCGCATCCATCCAGTCGCGCTCGCTGGCATCGTCATCCTCGTCCAGCATGGACTCGGCCGCCTGGGTCCAGGTCATCAGCAGGTCCAGCTTGTTGCGGTCGATGGCGTAGAGGGTGGTGGTCTCCGCCGTGATGGCGTTGATGGTGTGTTCCGGGTAGTTGTCCAGCGCCAGGTAGTTTTCGTCGTCATCAGCGCTGAAATGACGGACCTGGAAGCTGGCGTCGGTCAGGTCCAGGCTGCCTTCCACCAAGAAATAGGCCTTGTCACTGGACTGGCCGCGTTTGAACAGCAGGCGACCGGGGCCCAGCTTGATGACCTCGATCTGGCCCTGGATTTCCTGCAGGTGGGATTCACTCAGGCAATCAAAGGGAATGAAGTTCTCAAGGCGAGACATGTCGGCAAGGACATCGCTCATTGGGTTACCCCCCGGTATGCAATCTCGTATCGTTGGTGGGTGAGCCCTGACGGGCTCACCTTTATTTCGTAGAGGGGTACTACTTTAGGCCTTTTCGCGGGCAACTGCACGGTAACCGATATCCGTGCGGTGATAGGCGTTGCGCCATGTGATCTGCTTCACACCCGTGTAGGCGTTGGCCTGGGCTTCGCTGACGGTGTTGCCCACCCCGGTGACACACAATACGCGGCCACCGCTGGTGACCACCTGGCCGTCCTTCTCGGCGGTGCCGGCGTGGAAGACCTTCACGGTGTCGGAATCGGCCTGATCCAGGCCGTCGATCACGTCGCCCTTGTCATAGCTGTCCGGATAACCGCCAGCGGCCATGACCACGCCCAGAGTGGGGCGCGGATCCCACTGGATCTCAGTCTGGTCCAGCTTGCCATCCAGCGCTGCCAGGCACAGGGCGGCCAGCTCGGACTGCAGGCGCATCATG
>JAKSCQ010000035.1 GCA_022360555.1 Pseudomonadales bacterium | reverse complement strand
TGAAGGACCGGGAAGAAACCCAGGAAATCAACTCCGTGGTGTTGGGTGGCCAGCACTATGCCGGTGACTGGATCACCGATTTTCGGGTGGGCTACAGCACCGCCGAGGAAGATGAACCCCGGCATGCGGACAGCACGGTCTTTGCCGCAGAATTTCCGGACGGGGGTTTCACTGGAACCCGTAAACCGTCGGCGCTTTATCCCACCGGTTTCTATGACGATGCCAACTACGAGCTGGATGAAGTGGAAGAAACCGAAGGCAAGACCACGGACAAGCAGGGTGACCTGGCGCTGGATTTCACCCGTCAGCTTTACTGGAACAACAACCCGGCATCCATCCAGTTCGGGACCAAGGTCAGCCGGCGGGAAAAAGACAGTGATGTGAACGTCTGGACCTACGAACCCGATGCGCTACTGACGGATTTCCGCACCGATGTGGATTATGCCCTGGGCAACTTCGGTAGCGGTGTGGACCCGGACAGGGCCGGCTCCCTGACCGCCGGTCCCGGCGAATTTGATGCCATCGCCTCCGCCATCGAGGATTATGAAATCCGCGAAGACCGTCAGGCGGCCTACCTGATGGGTACTGTGGATATCCAGCAGCTACGCATCCTGACCGGTGTGCGCTATGAGCGTGCCGATTTCGAGGCGGAGGGTTTCGGTTCCACCGACGAAGTGATCACCGCCGAGCAGCACGAGAATGACGAGGATCACTGGTTGCCGGCATTGCACCTGCGCTACCAGCTCAGCAATGACACCATTGTCCGTTCCGCCTTTACCCGCAGTGTGGTGCGCCCGACCTTTGAACAACTGTCGCCGGGTTTTGAAATCGATGGGGACGAGGCCAGTTTCGGCAACCCGGATCTGGAATCGCTGACGTCCAACAACCTGGACCTGGGCATTGAGCACTACATGGGCCGGGCCGGTGTGGTCTCCGCTTTTGCCTTCTACAAGGATATCGACAACTTTGCCTACCTGACCGACAAGGGCGGGTCGCCGGGTTTCGAGGCGTTCTCGGATGCCGAGACCTTTGAAAACGGCAACGACGCCAGCCTCTATGGCCTGGAGCTGACCTACTCCAAACAACTGACGGAACTGCCCGCTCCCTTCAATGGCATGCTGGTCGGCGCCAATGCCACCTTTGTGGATTCCACGGCGCAAATCGAGGCCTACGACGAAGATGCCGGCAGATCGGTATCCCGCGATATTGCCCTGCCCAGCCAGTCCGATGTGACCGGCAACCTGGTGCTGGGCTACGAAGACAAGCGGCTCAGCCTGCGCCTGGCGGCCAACTACACCGGCAAGTTCCTGCAGGAAGTGAGTGATCCGCTGGACAAGCGATACGACATCTACACCGATGATCATGTGCAACTGGACTTCACCGGTCACTACTTCCTCACCGAGGATCTGCAACTGACCTTCGAGGCCATCAATATCAACGATGAACCCTTCTACGCCTACACCGGCCGGGAGCAGTTCAACGCCCAGTACGAGGAATACGGGCCCACCTACAAGCTGGGCCTGGCACTCAAACACTTCTGATCAACGGTTATCAGGCGCTCTGCGCAGGCCGGTATTGGCCTGCGCGATTTTTTGCGAAATCTGAAAGAAAGGAAAAGGCATGATGAACCGCATTGGATTGTTGGTCGTAGCATTGCTGGTGACCGCCTGTAGCGGTGAAACGGGCAAGCAGCCTGTCACGATAGAACAAGCATCGACGCCGGTGACCTGGAACAAGGCCACCGAGTTGGGTCAGCCCCGGGCCATGGCAGTGGCCAATGAGCATCTGCTGGTCATTGGCGAAGAGGGGGCATTGAGCATTAATGGCCACAAACAGCACGGGGGGAATTTCGAAGGGCTGGATGTGCGCACCGGTTCCGACGGTACCTTGCAGCTGGCCACCGTGGATACGGCCAGCAATCAGCTGGTGTGGTTCCAGTGGCGAGAGGGCGAATTGCATGAGCAGCAACGACTGCCAGCCCCGGACTACGCCATCAACGGTTTCTGCCTGTATCGCGACGCCCAGTCTCTGCTGTCGGTCTTCCTGCTCGACGAAAGAGGCGGTGCTGACCAGTGGCTGCTGACAGAGAGGCGGCCCCGTCCGGTCCGTCATCTGGTGATGCCGCCGGATGCGGAATACTGCAGCGTGAATGACAACACCGGCAGCCTCTATGTCAGCGAGGAAGCGGTGGGCCTGTGGCGCTACCAGGCCGACCCGGAACGGGACCCGCAGCGGGAACTGGTGGATACCCTGGTCCCCCGTGGCGAGATCGCGGCCAGTGCAAAGGGGGTGGCGGTCATTCCCGGTGGTGTGGCCTTGCTGGACCCGGATGCCCGGCAATTGTCGCTGTATCGAACCGGTGGTGGCGCCCGGCATTACCCGGTGCCGGATCTGGAGGAACCGGAGCGTCTGGCGGTGCAAGTGAAGAACGAACAACTGACCGTGTGGGTTCTGGATGACGGTGAGAAAGGGGTGCGGCGGATGAGCGTGCCGTGGGATGCCAGTGATGACACCTTGCCAGTCATCCCTTATGTGCTGCCGGTGGTGGAGACCGGTGCCGTGGCGCGCTTCGGTGATGCGGCGGATGATCCGGAAATCTGGGTGAATGCCAGTAACCCGGCTGCCAGTCGTATTCTCGGCACCGATAAAAAAGCCGGTCTGTATGTTTATGATCTGGCCGGGCACACCATCCAGTTCCTGCCGGTGGGCCGTCTGAATAACGTGGATATTCGCTACGGTCTGCGCGTTAACGACGAGCTGGTGGATCTGGCCGTGGCCACTAACCGCGATCACAACTCCCTGCACCTGTTTCTTATCAATCGGGATAGCGGCGAAGTCAGCGAAGCCGGTGAAATCGCCACGGGCCTGGAAGAAATTTACGGCCTCTGTCTGTATCGCGATGATCAGGGGCTTTATGCCTTCCCCAATGGCAAGAGTGGCATCATCGAGCAGTGGCTGCTCACCCCCACGGCCATGGCCATTACCGGCAAGCGCGTGCGCACCCTGACGGTGGACAGCCAGCCGGAAGGCTGCGTGGCGGATGACGAACATCAGCGGTTGTTCGTGGGGGAAGAAGATAAGGCGGTGTGGGTGTTTCATGCCGGAGCAGACCAGCCGCTAACGGCAGAGCAGGTGATTGCCAAGGGAGAAAACCTGGAAGCGGATATCGAAGGGCTGTCGCTTTACCGTCGCGGTGATCAGGAATACCTGGTGATTTCCAGCCAGGGCAACAACAGCTATGTGCTGGTAGATGCCCGGCCTCCCTATACCTACCGGGGACGTTTCCGGATCGGCATGGACCCGGATGCGGGTATTGATGGCGCGTCGGAAACCGATGGTCTGGCGGTCACATCGGCGGACCTGGGCGGTGTGTTTTCCTCCGGTGTGCTGGTGGTGCAGGACGGCCGCAACCGGCTGCCCGACGCTCCGCAAAATTTCAAACTGGTGCCCTGGCAGCGCATTGACGCTACGCTTGGCTTGTCGGAATCACGGTGACCACCATGAATGAGCAGCAACGCGTGGATGCGCTGGAAGAGCGGGACGATCAGCCGGTGGAGCGGGAGGGTCACGGCCCAGAACTGCCCCGCCGCCGTGATGTGCTGAAAGGCAGCCTGGGCGCGGCGGTGGCCGGCTTCTTCGCGGTACCGGTTGCCGGTTGTGATTCCCCGTCGTCTTCGCGCGCCACGTCGGCCATGCCGGATATTGGCTTCGCCCCACTGCCACCGCAAACCGACATGACCTTTGACCAGGTCGCCGTGCCCCGGGGCTACACCGCCCGGGTGTTGTATGCCTGGGGCGACCCGATCCGCAAAGGCGCACCGCCGTGGCAGCCGGATGCCGGCAATGACTGGCGCGACCAGATGCAGCAGGCGGGGGACAACCACGACGGCATGCATTTCTTCCCCTTTCCGGAGGCCCCCAACCAGCGTGGGCTGCTGGTCATGAACCATGAAAAAGTGTCGCTGAATTTTCTCCACCCGGCCGGGCCGACCTTTCGCGAAGGGCGTGACGGGCGACGCTTTCGCCCCGCCGGAGAGGTGAAAAAGGAACAGGCCGCCCATGGCGTCAGCGTGATCGAAATCCGCCGCCGCCCGGACGGCGGCTGGGAAAGGGTGATGGCATCCCCCTATAACCGCCGTATCACCGGCATGACTCCCATGGCGTTGCGGGGCCCGGCGGCGGGTACGGCGGCCCTGAAAACCGCCAGCGACCCGGACGGCCGGACCGTGCTGGGCACCTTCGCCAACTGCGCTTTGGGTTTCACTCCCTGGGGGACCTACCTGGCCTGTGAGGAAAACTGGCCCAACTATTTCGTCAACCGCAACCGGAACGATTACCAAAGCCGCGTGGCCCATCATCGCTACCGGCTCAGCCAGGGACAGAACAGCCACTACTTTGCCTGGGAATCCGTGGACCCGCGTTTTGATGCCACTCCCTATGCGGACCAGCCCCACGGGGGACACGTCAATGAACCCAACCGTTTCGGCTGGGTGGTGGAAATCGATCCCTTCGACCCGGACAGCACCCCGGTGAAACGCACCGCCATGGGCCGGCTGGTGCGCGAATGTGCCACGCCGTCAGTGGCGCCCGACGGCAGTATGGCTTTCTATTTTGGCGACGATACCCGGGGCGAATATATCTACAAGTTCGTCCCCGCCGGTCGTTACCAGCCGGATGACCGGCAAGCCAACCGGCATCTGCTGGATGAGGGTACGCTGTACGTTGGCGTATTCGGCGACAGGGGAGAGGGCCAGTGGAAGCCCTTGAGATTCGGTGACGGGCCGCTGACGCCAGACAACGGTTTTCACAGCCAGGCCCAGGTGATGATCGAGGCACGCCGCGCTGCCGACCTGCTGGGCGCCACCACCATGGACCGCCCGGAATGGGTAGCGGTGAAACCGGATAACCGCGAGGTGTATGTCACCCTCACCAACAACGACAAGCGTGGCCGGGTGGATGATCAACCCATCAACAGCGCCAACCCGCGCTGGGAGAACGAGCATGGTCATATCCTGCGCTGGCGTGAAAAAGGCGATGATCCGGCGGCGACCACCTTCCAGTGGGAAATCTTTCTGCTCGCCGGTTACCCGCAAGGCAGCGACGTCCCCGCCAACCAGATCGGCACCATCCAGGGTGACATGTTCTCGTCACCGGACGGCCTGTGGTTCGACCCCGCCGGACGACTCTGGATCGAAACCGATTACGACGAGGACAGCCCGCACCATAAAGGCATGGGCACCAACCAGCTTCTCTGTGCCAACCCCTACAGCGGCGAAGTAAAACGTTTTCTGGTCGGCCCCAAAGGCTGCGAAATCACCGGCATCACCGGCACCCCGGATGGCACCACCCTGTGGATCAACGTCCAGCACCCCACCCTCAGCTTCCCCGCCAGCGACGGCAAGACACGACCAAGATCGGCGACGGTGGTGATTACCAGGGAGGATGGGGGGGAAGTCGGTAGTTAATAGTTAACAATGAATAGTTAATAATTTCGCGGTCTGCTTGATCGGGTCTTGCAACGTAAGAGGCCGCGCCCTGGATTTGGGCGCGGCCTCATACGTTTCCATACAGTATGGGCTGTCTCGCGCAGCTATTAATTATTCATTATTAACTATTAATTGCCTTTCACCCCCACCCCGCCAACACCAATTTCCCAATCGTCTGCCCACTCTCCAGCCGCCGGTGGGCGGTTTTCAGGTTGTCGGCGTTGATGGTGCCCAGGCCTTCGCTGAGGGTGGTCTGGATGGTGCCGGCGTCCACCAGGGTGCGTAGCTGGTCGAGGATCTGGCCCTGGCGTTTCATGCCGTTGCCAAACATGGCGCGGGTGAACATGAATTCCCAACTGAAGCGGGCGCTTTTCGGTTTCAGGGGGTTCAGGTCCAGGGGCGCGCGGGCGTCGACAATGGCGCAGATGCTGCCCAGCGGGGCAATGGCTTGGCAGGCAGTGGGCCAGTATTCGTCCAGATTCTGGGTAACGAAAATGCCATCCACCTGGGGGGCGCCCAGCAGTTCCAGTTGTGGCAGCAGATCCTTGCGGTAATCCACCAGATGATGGGCCCCCATGGCCTGGCACCAGTTTTCGGAGGCTTCCCGTCCAGCGGTGGCGATCACTGTCAGGCCGAAGTGATGGGCCGCCAGTTGAATGGCAATGGACCCCACGCCCCCGGCGCCACCGATCACCAGCAGGGTCTTGCCGTGGCATTCCCCGGGGCGGAAACCCATCTGGTCTTCCAGGGCTTCCCAGGCGGTGAGGGCGGTGAGTGGCAGGGCGGCGGCTTCCTGCATGCCCAGGCTGTCCGGTTTTTTCGCCACCAGGCGTTCATCCACGCATTGGTACTGGGCATTGCTGCCCTGGCGTTGCAGTGCACCGGCATACCAGACCCGGTCGCCGGCCTGGAAATTCCTGACCTCGGCGCCGACCGCTTCCACCACGCCGGCGGCATCAAACCCCAGCACCCGATACCCCCCCTGATCCACCGGGCGCTGGCGCAACTTGGTATCAATGGGGTTCACCGAAACCGCCTGTACTGACACGAGCAGATCGCGGGGGCCGGGGGAGGGCAGGTCCAGCTGGATATCTTCCAGGGCATGCACGTCGTCAATGGTTCTGGGTTGGTTGAAGCCGATCGCTTTCATGTTCTGTCCCCTGAAACGTAAACACACAAGTATTTGGCACACTTGGCAGGGCAGACTATGCCACAGTAACTGGATTGTCGCCTTGCGACCTTTGCAAAAACGATAACGTTTTCGGGAGAGCACACGCATGAAGTTCGAGGAATATCGCCGTTTTGATGCCATGGGGCTGGCGGAACTGGTCAGCAAGGGGGAAGTAACGGCACCGGAGTTGCTGGAAACGGCCATTGCCCGGGCCGAAGCGGTGAATCCGGACCTCAACGGCCTGATCATTCCACTCTATGAGCAGGCCCGGGAGCGGGCTGGCAGCGCCCTGAGCGGGCCGTTGGCCGGCGTGCCCATGCTGGTGAAGGATCTGTTCCAGGAAATGGCTGGCGCGCCGGATTACCAGGGCAACAAGGCGCGCAAGAAGAGCGATATCCGCGCCGCGCAGGACTCCACCCTGGTGGCTCGCTGGAAGGCCGCCGGCCTGGTGCCGTTTGGCCGCACCAACACCCCCGAGTTCGGGGCCAAGGGTATTACCGAGCCGGACTCCTTCGGGCCGGCCCGTAACCCCTGGAATCCGGACCATACCCCCGGTGGTTCCTCGGGGGGCTCCGCTGCCATGGTCGCTGCCGGCGTGGTGCCGGTGGCTGGTGCCAATGATGGTGGTGGCAGCATCCGCATTCCGGCGGCCTGTTGCGGGCTGTTCGGGCTCAAGCCGGGTCGCGGGCGCACGCCGTGGGGGCCCACTTTCACCGAGGCCATGCACGGCATTGCCGTCAATCATGTGCTTACCCGTTCCGTGCGCGATAGTGCCCTGCTGCTGGATCTGACCCAGGGGGATGAGCGTGGCAGCCTGTTCCACATTGCGCCGCCGGCGCAGTCCTATCAGGTGGCCGCGGCTACCCGTCCCGGCAAGTTGCGCATCGGTTTTTCCACCCGTTCGCCGTTGGGCACCCAGGTGGATGCGGAAGCTGTAAAAGCCGTGGAAAAAACCGTGGCGTTGCTGCGCGACCTGGGCCACGAGGTGGTCGAGGCCGAGCCGCAGATGGATGCCAAACAGATGTGCATGGACTGGCTCACCGTCTGGTTCGGCCAGTGTGCGGCCACGGTGGACGAGGTGCGCGCCCTGACCGGGTGTGGCGATGACGGTTTTGAACTGGATACCCTGGCCATCGCTGCCTTTGGCCGTGCCACCCCGGCCCACGAATACGTGAAGTGTCAGGGCCGCTGGCAGCAGTACATGATCGCGCTGGATACCTTCCTGGCAGAGTATGACTTCTGGCTGACCCCGACCCTGGCCCTGCCGCCAGCGCGCATCGGACAGATGGCAACCCCGGGCTGGCAACAGAATGCGCTGAAGATGATCCTCAAGGTAGGAGGAGAAAAGCTGCTGATGAAGACCGGTATGATCGAACAGATGGCCATGGAAAACTTCAAGTACATGCCCTTCACCCAGTTCGCCAATGTCACCGGAGTACCGGCCATGTCCGTGCCGTTGCACTGGTGCGAAAGTGGCCTGCCGCTGGGCTCGCAGTTCGTGGGTGCGCACGGGGACGAGGGCAAGCTGCTGGCACTGGCCGCCCAGTTGGAAGACGCGGCCCCCTGGTTCGACAAGGTGCCCATGTAGGTCGGACAGTGCCGGGTTGCGAGCAGCGAGTTTCGAAAATCAAAAACCCGGAAGCCGGGACATTGGCCTTTCCGTAGGCGCGTCGCTCGCGGCGCGATTTTAACGTCGTCAATCACGCCGCGAGCGATGCTCCTACTGCCGGTTTAATGGGGCGCCGCCTGCGCGGCCGGGGAGCGGGCCAGGTACGCGAGCGCCTGTTCGGTGTTGCCTTCGTGGATCGGGTGGAAGCGGGGGGAGAGCCAGCGGGCAGTTGCCTTCAGCAGGAAGGTGAAGGTAGGCACGTTCCGGGTCTGGTTGCCCACTTTCTGCAATTCCAGCAGTAATTGCGGGATCAGCATGCGTCCCAGTTTGCGGGCCTGACCATCCGCGTCCTGCCGGGCCAGCACGCGGCCCCCTTCGGCGATGAAATAAATGAACAGCGGGAATACGAGGGCCATCAGGGCCTGGCGGCTCACATAGAAGCCCAGTTGGCTTTTGCACAGGTGTTCGAACAGGTCGAACGCCACGGTGCGGTGTTCTACTTCCTCGGCCAGATGCCACTTGAACAGGTCCACCATGGTGGCGTCGCCGTTCTGTTCCCAGCTTTCGTTATCCATGGCCCATTGGCCCAGCACGCCAGTGAAGTGTTCGATGGCGGCAATAATGCCCACACGCATCACCAGCCACTGCTTGCGCACGGACTCGCGTTGCAGCCAGCCAATCCCGAAGGGCGCGTCACCAAGGAAGGTGCCGAACAACCACTCGATCCGCTGCACGTAGTCGTCCACGCTGAGGCCATGACGTTCCAGGTAGGTCTGTGCCTGGCTGTGTGCCCGGGAATGGATTGCTTCCTGACGGATAAAGCCCTGCACGTCCTCGCGCAGCACATCGTCGGTCACCAGCGGCAGTGCCTGGTTGTAAACCCGGCAGAACCACAACTCCCCGGCGGGCAACAGCAGGTGGATGCCGTTAATGACATGGGTGGAAAAGGGGTCATCCCGGAGCCAGTGCAACGGCGTGTCGTTGAAGTCAAACTGCACACGGCGGGCCTTCAGAGGATGGCGAACAGTGGCGGTCATGGCTGTGTGTCTCCCATCGTGATTGGATTAATGCGGGCCTGAGCCAGCGCCTCGGGCATGCGTCCGTTTTCCACGCCATCCACGAACTGGCCGATCCACTCGGCCAGGGTGTCCGGCTGGCTGAGGAGTACCCAGTGAGTGGCGTCGATATCGCGGCGATACAGTTCGCTGACCCACAGGTGCAGGTCTTCGAAAAGCTGGGTGCCCACATAGTTGTCGCCGGTAGGTACGATCAACTGCACGGGGCAGTGGGCAGGGCGTTGTTCAGGGCGCAGCAGTTTGTGGCGGAAGTTGGCGCGATAAAGCTGCACGCCGTTCTTGCCATCCCGCCGTTGGGTCGGGTTGGGGCTGGCCTCTTCCACGCCTTCCCGGTGTTTGAGATAGCTCGGCCACAGGCGGTCCAGCCCGCCGGCCCAGGCCAGTGGGGCCAGCACCGGCAGGTGGAAGAAGCCGATATACCAGGAACTGAGCGCCTGCTTCAGCACCTGGCCGGGCTGGTTCGGCGCACGGTCCCGCATCCAGTAACCCATATGGTCCAGGCAGGGGCCGGACAGGGAGGTATAGGAGCGGATGCGGGTGGTGAGCGGTCCGGCGGTGACCGATTCCCAGCTCTGAATGGAGCCCCAGTCGTGGCCGGCCAGATGAAACTCCCGCCCGGGAATAATGGCGTCCACCACCGCTTCCAGATCGGCGGAGAGCTGTGCCATGCGGTAGTCGGCGGTGTTGGCCGGCGCGTCGGAGGCGCCGGCACCGCGCACGTCATAGAGGATCACAAAATAGCGCTGGGCCAGCCGTTCGGCCACGGGCAGCCAGACGCTGTGGTTATCCGGGTAGCCGTGTACCAGCACCACGGGGGGCTGGCTGCTGTCGCCCAGGGTATAGGCCTGCAGGCGCACGCCGTGACTCTCGACCGCTAAGCTGTTCATTGATGCACTCCCTTCATGGCCGCCACTATCTGGACGACGTCAAGATTTATCTGAATGTATCAGTGCTCAATGTAACGGTCAACGCGCAGGGGCTTGCCCTGCGGCCACCGGGTATGGCGATTCGGGTCAATCGGTGGGGGTGTCGTTCGCCGGGAGAGTCACAGGCTGGCTGTTGAAGGTCTGCCAGAACAGGCAGGGGGTGCTGGTGTGTTCCGCCAGTTCACAGAAAGCGGCGAAGGCCTTGCCGGAATAGGTGGTTTCCAGTGTCAGGCCATTTGCCTGGCCGGTGGTGATGGCGTCACGGCTGGCCGCAGTGGGGTGGCCGTAGCCGGGGCCAAGATAGCGGTCGTGCCAGTGCAGGCTGTCGGTGCGGAAATCCGCCTCCGGCAGGGCCAGCTGTTGCCAGGCCTGGCGGGCCATGTGGGTGACCAGCCGGGCGTTGCAGACGGAAAACGGGCCAAGGCGATCCTGGGCCACCTGGATGGCATGCACGCGGCTGTTCAGGCCGCTGATCAGGTTGCCCACCAGCATGCCGGCCACGGTGGCGCCGGACCCGGCGGCCACCACGATATCGCGGGGGGCCGGGCACAGGCCGGCATCGACCTGCTGTTTCAATTCCAGCATGGCGTTGGCATAGGCCAGGGTGGCCACCGGGTTGGAGCAGCCAGCGTAGAGAAAATAATGCCCCTTGGTCAGGCGCCCGGGGTGCAGATACCAGCCCAGTGCGGCACTGAGCAGGGAGCGATGATCATGGAGGATGGCCCCGGCGGCACGCATGGCTGCACGGTTGCGCCGGACCACGGGGGAGTCCGGTTGGGGAAAAGTGAAAATGTGGCAGTCCAGTTGTTCGCGCTGACAAAGCAGGGCGGTGGCCAGGCCGGCATTGGTGCCGGTGGCGCCCAGGGTGATCACCCGGCGGGCCTGTTGGCGGCGAATCTCGGGCAGCACCCATTCCAGTTTGCGCAGCTTGTTGCCGCCGTAGGGGTGGGCGCTCACATCATCGCGCTTGGCCCAGCAATGCGTTCCAATATCGGGTAGTGGGCTCACCGGGGTGGGCAGATCACAGAGAGCGACCGGTGCCATGGCCTGCACGGCGGGAAAACGCTCCAGCAGTGGCCAGCCCATCAGGCGCCGTCGCCCTGGTTCAATGGCGGCCACCAGTCCCGGATCTGTCCCTCTTCCCAGACGGCCAGATCACCGAACTGCAGCAGTACAAACTCACTCTGGGTGGGGCGCAGGAAAAGCTGGTCGTCCACGTTCAGGGCGGTGTCGGTGCTGCCGTTGAACATCATCTGGTTGGTGCTGACGCCGTACACCGGGTTGGCCTGAATGCCCGCTGGGGAAACCGGCTCGGCTTTCCAGTAGCCGCCATAGATGAAATAGGTGCGGCGACGATTGCGGTCCCACTGCTGCCACAGGTCACCCAGGGGTAGCGGGCCGGGCAGGTTGAGCCCGTCCATGGCCTTGATCACCGGCGCGGCGATGAAGACGGCGGGCTGGAAATCCGCCAGCTGGGGCAGGTCGAAATCCGTGGCTTTGACCAGGCAGGAGCCGGCGCTCAGTTCATTGAGGGGCGTGTTGTCATCGTACAGGCCGATGGTGGGGCTGCCGGCGCCGTTGAAGCACAGGGTTTCGTGCTGGTAGTGCGGTGCCTGTTGGTACAGCCGGTCGATATAGCTGCGGTAAATCTGTTCGCTTTCCCGGTGGCCTTCTTCGGCACTTTGAATAAAAGCGGGCAGTTTGCCCACATGGGCGTCATAGCCCATGAAGCCGCTGAAGCGCAGATGCTCCGGGTTGGCGTCAATGGTGCTGATCAGCTCGTCCAGTTGCACCGGATCGGTAAGGCCGCCCCGGTGCAGGCCCACATCAATCTCGATATTGATATTGAGGCGGCGCCCCAGTGTCCGGGCCAGCGCCAGATACTGGGTCAGGCGGGCGTGGGAGTCGATTAGCCATTGCAGGCGGGTGTCCGCATCAAAGCTGCTGTCGTTACCCAGTTCGGTGTAAAACTGCTTTGCCGCCTGAATCGGCATGGGTTTGCCCAGCAGCATATCCACGCCCGGCTCCGCCTCAGCCAGGGCATTCATGAAGGGCTGGTGGAAGACCATGACCCGGTTGCTGCCGGTATGGGTCATTACATCGCGGATCAAGGCCACGCTGGGCAGTGACTTGGCCACGATACGGTACTGGCAGGTGCCGGGGATCATGGCCATCAGGGCACGGCAGTTGGTGGCCAGCCGTTGCCGGTCCACCAGCATCAGCGGCCGGCCCGGGCCGGCGTTGCGCAAATGGTCGTTGATGGCCTGAAAGTAATCGTCATGGGGCTGGCCCCGGTTCTCCGGTCGCAACAGCCACCCCCCGGCGGCAACGGCCCCCAGACCGATCAGGAATCCACGGCGTTTCATAGGCAATACCTGTTCTTTAGTTGACAGTTGATAGTGGACAGTTGACAGCTCGCGAGCTGCATTTGTCTTTACTCCAACCTGCGAGGCCGCGCTCAAACTCTGAGCGCGGCCTCGCAGGTTTAAAAAACGAAAAACCGGGTCCGCGTAGCTGTCAACTGTCCACTATCAACTGTCAACTCATTCCCCTTTACACAAACAGCTTTCCAAGGTGCTCATTCAACATCTTCCCCTGCGGGTCGAGCTCCCGGCGCACAGCCTGAAAACGCTCGAAGGCCGGGTAGAGCTCCGCCAGTTCAGCGTGGCCCAGGCTGTGCAGCTTGCCCCAGTGGGGGCGGCCGGCATAACGGCGCAGGATGGGTTCCACTGCACTGAACAGGGGTTGGTGGTCCTGCTCGAAATACTGGTGGATGGACAGGCTGGCCCCGGCGCGCTCGTGGTACATGGAAAGCAGGCGGTCATCGGCGGCCACATAGCGGAACTCGATGGGGAAGAAGACATTGATGTCCTGGTTGCGGATGGTGTCGCAGACTTCTTCCAGGCAAGCGATGCCGTCCTCTGCCGGCACGGTGTATTCCATTTCATTGAAGCGCACGGTGCGGCGGTTGGCGAACACCTTGTGGGACGGGGCGGTATAGGTGTTGTCTTCCACGAACAGGGTGACCAGCTTCTGCAGGGTCGGGGTCAACCAGCCGGCGTGCATGGCCAGTTTGGAGACCATTTCCAGCAGCTCGTTGTCGTCTTCCCGAGGGGGGCTGTCCTGGGGATCGTCGGTGATCTCCATGGTTTTGACGATGGCCTGCTCGCCCAGCGGGAAAGCAAAGAATTCGATGTGGCGGAAGTTGTCTTTTTCCCGCTCCACAAAATCCATGGCTTCCCTGAGCGGCAGTGTCCAGGTGTGCTCCTTCAGCCGGTAGGCCGGTTCGTGACGGAAGGTAATATCGGTGACGATGCCCAGGGCGCCGATGCTGCAGCAGGCGGCCAGAAAATGGTCGCCGTCGTCACTGGTCAATCGCAGGCTTTCCCCGCTCGGCAGCATCAGGGTCAGGCCTTCCACCTGACCGGACAGGCTCTGCAGGCCGGTACCGGTGCCATGGGTGCTGGTGGCGATGGCGCCCGCCAGGGATTGCAGGTTGATGTCCGGTTCGTTGGTGAAGCTGTGGCCCATGTTCCAGGCCTGGCTGCTGGCCATGGCCAGCCGGGTACCGCCACCCCAGGTAAAGAGATTGCCGTCCTGATGACGAAGGCCCGCCAGGGGCTCCAGGGAAATCAGGGTGTCGTCGGTGGGCACCACGCCACTGAAAGAGTGGCTGCCACCAAAGGCTCGCAGGGTACCGGTGCTGTTTTGCACGGTCTCACGCAGGGCGGCTTCACTGGAGGCAAACACCAGATTCGCCGGGTTGGCGCTCTGGTTACCGGACCAGTTCTGCCAGGCCGGCGCCGCCTGCCCGCCATCGGCCAGCAACTGCTCCGGCGCCAGCGCACCGACCGCACCGGCACTGCCCAGCGCCTTGAGAAAACCGCGTCGATCAATGGAATCAAGAAGTGCCATGGGTCATCCTTGTTTTATTTGGCACCATAGTACAAGAATGGCAATTAATAGTTAAGAGTGAATAATTAATAGCTGCGCGGCTGATGGGGGAAGGTTTTGCCAGCTTCGCCGCCGCGCCCATAGGTTCTGCGTGTCTGGGAGGTTTTGAGTCCTCACGAACCAGGCTCGCGCAGTTATTAACTATTAATTATTCATTATTAATTCCCAAGCTTTCCCACATCGCATCCACCCGCTCCTTCACCGCCTTGTCCATGCTGATGGCGCGGCCCCATTCGCGGGTGGTTTCGCCTTGCCATTTGCTGGTGGCGTCCAGGCCCATCTTGGAGCCCAGGCCGGCGACCGGGGAGGCGAAGTCCAGGTAGTCGATGGGGGTGTTTTCCACCATCACGGTATCGCGGACCGGGTCCATGCGGGTGGTGATGGCCCAGATCACGTCTTTCCAGTCGCGGGCGTTCACATCGTCGTCGCAGACGATCACGAATTTGGTGTACATGAACTGACGCAGGAAGGACCACACGCCCATCATCACGCGTTTGGCGTGGCCCGGGTACTGCTTCTTCATGGTCACCACCGCCATGCGGTAGGAACAGCCTTCCGGAGGCAGATAGAAGTCGACGATCTCCGGGAACTGCTTTTTCAGGATCGGCACGAAGATTTCGTTCATGGCCACGCCCAGTACCGCCGGTTCATCCGGCGGCCGGCCGGTGTAGGTGCTGTGGTAAATGGGGTCGCGGCGGTGGGTGATGCGCTCCACGGTGAATACCGGGAAACGTTCCACTTCATTGTAATAGCCGGTGTGGTCCCCGAACGGGCCTTCGTCGGCCATGTCATCCGGGTAGATGTGGCCTTCCAGAACAAATTCGGCGCTGGCGGGCACTTGCAGGTCATTGCCGATGCCTTTCACCAGCTCGGTTTTCGAGCCGCGCAGCAGTCCGGCAAAGGCGTATTCACTGAGGGTGTCGGGCACCGGGGTCACCGCGCCGAGAATGGTGGCCGGGTCGGCGCCCAGGGCCACGCTGACCGGGAAGGGCTCGCCGGGATGCTGTTGCTGCCATTCCTGGAAATCCAGGGCGCCGCCGCGATGGCTGAGCCAGCGCATGATCAGCTTGTTGCGACCGATCAGTTGCTGGCGGTAGATCCCCAGGTTCTGGCGTTCCTTGTTGGGGCCACGGGTGATGACCAGCGGCCAGGTGATCAGGGGGCCGGCATCGCCGGGCCAGCAGGTCTGGATGGGCAACTGGTACAGGTCCACCTCGTCCCCTTCCAGCACCTTCTCCTGGCAGGGGCCGCTGCCGGAGACCTTGGGGGACATGCTCAGCACCTTGCGGAAAATCGGCAGCTTTTCCCAGGCATCGCGAAACCCCTTGGGCGGCTCCGGCTCCTTGAGGAACGCCAGCAGTTCGCCCAGCTCGCGCAGTTCCGCCAGGGAGTCACGCCCCATGCCCAGTGCCACCCGCCGTTCCGTGCCAAACAGGTTGCCCAGTACCGGGGTGCCGAAGCCGGTGGGGTTTTCAAACAGCAGGGCCGGTCCGCCGGCCCGCAGGGTGCGGTCGCAGATTTCGGTCATTTCCAGTTTGGGGTCCACCGGCACGGTGATGCGTTTGAGTTCGCCAAGTTGTTCCAGTTGGCTGATGAAGTCTCGCAGATCGCGGTATTTCATGGCGTTCCTTGTTGGTGCTGCGGCATGCTGCCGCCGAGTATACCAGCCCGGTGTCGTTGTCGTGTCATGGTGGCCGGGTACGATGAAAGGCCGATGGTCGGCAGATGACTGCTGTATCTAGAATGACGGTTTTACCATGGAGCAGGGAGAGGCGGCATGGAAGTCTTGTTGTCCGGCAAGATGCTGGTGTTGTATGCCTTCTTGGCATGCGGCCTTTATGTGCACTACCGGGGCCAGGTGCGGCACAAATTGTCCCGTCAGTTGCTGGATCACTCCACCCTCATGGGGCCCTACAATTGTTTTGTCTACGTCACCAGCCGGGTGAAAAACCTGCCGCTGCTCAAGCGCGAGCAGTTTCCCGATCTGGATATCTTGCGGGACAACTGGGAGGTCTTCCGCGACGAGGCAGCGAATCTGTTCGATGAGGGCTATATCCGCCGTGCGGCCAGCGACAACGATCTGGCGTTTCATTCCTTTTTCAATACCGGCTGGAAGCGTTTCTATCTGAAATGGTACGACGACGCGCAGCCCTCTGCCCGGGCGCTGTGTCCGAAATCCGTGGCGCTGGTCAACAGCGTGCCCAGCGTTAATGCCGCCATGTTTGCCCTGCTGCCCGCCGGTGCCAAGCTTGGCAAGCACCGTGACCCCTTTGCCGGTTCCCTGCGCTACCACCTGGGATTGATCACGCCCAATGATGATCGTTGCGCCATCTATGTGGACGGCCAGATGCACTCCTGGCGTGATGGTCAGGATGTGGTGTTCGACGAGACTTTTATCCACTGGGCGGAAAACTTTACCGACCAGGATCGGCTGATCCTGTTCTGCGATGTGGAGCGGCCCCTGCGCTACCGGATTGCCACTGCCATCAACCGGGTTTTCAAGCGGGTGGTCGTGCGTGCCACCGGCACGGAAAATGTGGAAGGCGACAAGGTGGGCGTGCTCAACCGCATTTTCGATGTGGTCTACAAGGGGCGGGCAAAAGCCAAGCAGTTGAAGAAGAAAAACCGGCAGGTGTATTACGGGCTCAAGTGGGTACTGCTGGGTGGTTTGTTCTACGCGGTCTTTCTGCACTGACAACTTTGATGTAGGAGCGTCTCTGGCGGCGCGATCACAAGCAGTTGAATCCAAGACTTTTAACTCAATCCATCACGTCGACAGCGACGCATCCTGCGGATGGGTCTTTGTATAAAAAACAAAACCCCGCTTGAGCGGGGTTTTGCGTGTTGCGTGCAAGCGTATAGCGTGCTGTGTTATTTCCTTTTCATGGACTCGAAGAATTCCAGGTTGGTCTTGGTCTGCTTCATGCGGTCGAT